>NZ_JBEZGQ010000771.1:0-4162 GCF_040650095.1 Actinoplanes sp. NPDC048791
CGGCGCCCGGGGCTGGGCCGGCAAGGGCCGCCGCCCCGACGACGAGCCGCCGGCGCCGCCGGCCGGCTGAGTTGTCCACAGGCCCGTGAAGCAGGCCCGCACGACCCGAGCCGCCCGGCTTAGGATCGGTTCATGAGCGAGCTTGCTACCCAATCATCAACTCCGCGTCCGACGGATCGTCTCGCCGGAGCGCCGGCGGAGGCGATGGCATGAGCCTGACCGAAGACGACCTGCGCGCCGCGATCGCGCGCGAGCTGCCCGGTGTCCGCGCCGACCTCGAGCGGCTGGTCCGCATCCCCGGGATCGCGTTCGACGGTTTTGACCACTCGCACGTCGAGCGGTCCGCCGAGGCCGTCGCCGAGCTGCTGCGCGGCTGCGGCCTCGAGGTGCAGATCGTCCGCGGCGCGGGGCAGCCCGCCGTCATCGGTCGCAAGGCCGCGCCCGAGGGTGCGCCGACCGTCCTGCTCTACGCCCACCACGACGTGCAGCCGGCCGGTGACCCCGCGCTGTGGACCAGCGACCCGTTCGAGCCGGTCGAGCGCGACGGCCGGCTCTACGGTCGCGGCGCCGCCGACGACAAGGCCGGCGTGATGGCGCACGTCGCCGCGCTGCGGGCGTTCGGCGACGAGCTGCCGGTCGGCGTTGTGCTGTTCGTGGAGGGCGAGGAGGAGTTCGGCTCCGATTCGCTCGACGAGCTGCTCGAGACCCACAAGGAGACGCTGCGCTCCGACGTCATCGTCATCGCCGACTCCGGCAACTGGGACATCGGCGTACCGGCCCTGACCACGTCGCTGCGCGGCCTGGTCAACTGCTTCGTCGAGGTCAGCACCCTGAACAACGCCGTGCACAGCGGCATGTTCGGTGGTGCGGTGCCGGACGCGCTCACCGTGCTGGCCCGGCTCATCGCCACCCTGCACGACGAGAACGGTGAGGTTCTCATCGACGGTCTGGCCCGTCGTGAGGCCGCGACTGTCGACTACCCGGAGGACCGCTTCCGCCACGAGGCCGGCGTGCTCGACGGCGTCAAGCTGATCGGCGAGGGCCGGCTCACCGACCGGATCTGGACCAAGCCGTCCGTCTCGGTGCTCGGCATCGACGCGCCGAAGGCCAGCGAGGCGCCGAACGCCCTGGTGCCGCGGGCCAAGGCCAAGCTGAGCGTGCGGCTCGCGCCCGGCGACGACTGGAATTCGGCGTACGCGGCGATCCGTGCCCACGTCGAGAAGTTCGTGCCGTGGGGTGCCCACGTCGAGGTCACGCTGGAGAGCGGCGGCGAGCCCTGCGTCATCGACGCGACCGGCCCCGCGTACGACGCCGCCCGGGCCGCGTTCCAGCAGGCCTGGGACGGGGTCGCGCCGGTCGACATGGGCGTGGGTGGCTCGATCCCGTTCATCGCCACCTTCCAGGAGCTCTTCCCGGAGGCGGCGATCCTCGTGACCGGCGTCGAGGACCCGTACGCCGGCGCGCACGGGCCGAACGAGAGCCTGCACCTCGGCGAGTTCGCCCGGGTCTGCCTCGCCGAGGCCCTGCTGCTGCGCAACGTGGCCGCGCTGGGTAAATGACATGGCCGCCGAGCTGAGCTGCGACGTACTGGTCGTCGGCGCCGGCCCCACCGGGCTGATGCTGGCGAACTGGCTGGTGAAGCTCGGCGTCCGGGTCATCGTGGTCGACGGCAAGGACGGCCCCACCCGGGAGTCACGCGCGCTGGTGGTGCAGGCTCGCAGCCTCGAGGTGTACGACCAGCTCGGCATCGCGGACAAGGTGCTCGCGGCGGCACACCGGGCGGTCGCGCTGGCTCCGGGCTTCGGGGATCGCGTGTTCGGCCGGATCCCGATCGGGCCGCTGGGTGGCGACGTGACGCCGTACCCGTGGATCGAGATCTTGGAGCAGAGCCGCAACGAGGAAATCCTGTACGAGAACCTGCGGGCCCTCGGCGGCGACGTCCGCTGGGGCCGGCAGGTCTCCTCGCTGACCGCCACCGCCGAGCGTGTCGATGCCGTGGTCGGCGACGAGAGGATCACGGCGCGGTTCTGCGTCGGCGCGGACGGGGCGAATTCGGTGGTCCGCAAGTCGCGGGGCATCGCCTTCGACGGCGTGACCAGCCCACACCTGTTCTACGTGATCGACGCGACGGCGGTCGGTGGGCTGGTGGCCGACGCGATCAACGTCCGGCCGGCCGGCGACGAGTTCCTGCTCGGCTTCCCGATGCGTGGCCGCGGCAACTGGCGGCTGATCGGTCTGGCCCGTGACGACGACGGCGACGGCGAGATCACCGAGCAGGACGCGCAGGCCCGGATCCGGCGCTCGTTCGCGGTGACCTACGCGCAGTCCCGCTGGTTCGCGACCTACAAGGTGCACCACCGGGTGGCGGCGACGTTCCGCGACGGCCGCTTCTTCCTGGCCGGCGACGCCGCGCACGTGCACTCGCCGGTCGGCGGCCAGGGCATGAACACCGGTCTGCAGGACGCGCACAACCTGGCCTTCAAGCTCGCCGACGTGGTGCACGGCCGCGCCGGCGACGCCTGGCTGGACCGCTACGAGGCCGAGCGGCGCCCGGTCGCCCGGACCCTGGTGGCGACGACCGACCGGATGTTCGGCTACATCACCTCGCAACGGGTCCAGCTGCGGGCGCTGCGCCGGTTGATTGTGCCCCTGCTCGCGCCGGTCGGCGTTCGGCTGCTGCCGCGGACGGGTGGCGGCTCGCGCTTCTTCGGCTACGTTGCGCAGCTCCGGATCCGCTACCGCATGACGCCGGACGAGGGGCGCGACCCGGTGGTCGGCCGCCGGCTGGCGTGGGCCGGCAGCAACTACGAGGTGCTGCGGTCACTGCAATGGCAGATCCACGGGTACGGCGGGATCGAGCAATCCGACGTGCCGGACCTGGGACTGCCGGTGCACCTGTTCGACGCCGCGCCGCAGACGCCGTTGCTTCCGGGGCAGCTCTATCTCGTACGGCCGGACGGCTTCGTGGCCGCGGCGGCGCCACCCTCGCAGGCCGCCGCGGTGTTCACACAGGCCATGCCGCGGTGACCAGCACGGCGGTCGTCACCGACCTGGACGGCACGATCGTCCGCGCCGACGGGACGATCAGCGAGGCGACCATCGCGGCCTGCCACGCGCTACGGGCACAGGGCATCCCGGTCATCGCCGCCACCGCCCGCTCCCCAGCCGGAGTCCGCGCCCTCACAGAGCTGACCCCGCACCTCACGCTGGCGGTCTGCTGCGGCGGCTCCCTCGGGTACGCGTTCCAGCCCCCATCAGTCCTGTGGCGCGACACCCTGCAATCCGACGCCGTGCAGGCGCTGCTGTCGCTCGTACGCGCCGAGCTGCCGGAGGCGGGAGTCGCGATCTACGACGGCGAATCGTGGCGGATGAACGAGGCCTACGTCGCGATCCGTACCTCCCAGCACAATGGCCCGTCGGCGGTGGTCTCCGTCGACGCGTTCGCGGGAGTGGCGGCCTGCGCGATGACGCTGTGCCACCCGACGCTCGGCCCGGCCGACCTCATCGCCCTGCTGACCCGGCGTGGCATCCCGCTGAGTCTGAGCCTCGCGGGTCCGGAGATCGTCGAGATCGCGCCGGCCGGCATCAACAAGGCCAGCGGAGTGGTACGGGCCCTGCGCGAGGTCGACGTGCCGGCGGACCAGGCAGTTGCCTTCGGAGACATGCCGATCGACATCCCGATGTTCACCGCGGTGGGCAGATCGGTGGCGATGGCCGACGCCCCGAAGGAAGTGCTGGCCGCGGCGACAACGGTGACCGAGACGGTCGAGGAGGACGGTTTCGCGCATGCCTTGACCCGCCTGGGGCTCATCTAGCAGCAAGTTCATACCCGCGGCAATCGGCTTCGCTTGATCGGGTGAGTCTGCTGCGCGGGCGAGATCATTCCTGTTAGGATTCGAACATGAGTTCGAACGAGGCGATCGTGGCGCTCCGCGCCGCCGGCAGTGCTCTGGGAGACGTCGACGTCTCCGGGTGGGACGACACCGCCCTCACCGCTCAGCTCGCTGAGCTGTCCGACGCCCTGTGCCAGCTCGACGCGCAGCTCAGCCGCGTCGCCGAGGCCATCCGCGCCCGCGGCTACCGCATCACGGAGCCGGTGGCCGCCTGACTTTGCTCCATGTCCCCGGGCCCGTCGCCCGGCGCACCCCGTCGCCACGCGGTG
>NZ_JBEZGQ010000772.1:0-4159 GCF_040650095.1 Actinoplanes sp. NPDC048791
GCCCGCACGGACGGCCGGGCCCCAACCCCGCCGCCCACCCAACCCACGCCCGGCGCGGGGCGGGGGCGAAAACCACCCCCCCCGTTACACCCCCCCGCCACGGTCTGGTTGCCTCCGGTGCGCGATGGGTCGCGGCTGGATGGCGAGGCATCCCAGAGCTGCCGGGGTCCAGGGGCGAGTAGCCCCGGCCGCCGGAGGCCCTATCCGGGTCGTAGGGCCGGAGGCCCTGCCCGCCGGAGGCAGAACTGGGTGGGCGGGGCAAGAGCCGACTGGCCGAGACCATGATGTGCATCGATGCTCCATCATCGAAGTTGTGCTGCAGACATTGTGGCAGCGCCAAGTCTGTCCTAGTCTCTGGAGCGTTTGTGAGCAGATTAAAACTGACGTGGCAGGCGGCGAGGAACCCACTGCTTATCGCGGCGTTTGTATTGGTGGTTTTGCTGTCTCCGCTCGCTTTCCTTGGACTGACCCGAGTTGGTGACGACGACTTGGCAAGGATGAGCAATGTCGGTCAAGCTTACGGCTTCGCGTCCGCCATCATTTCGGCCGCTGCATTGTTCGCGGTAGCGAGGTCGTTCAGTATGCAAGTGAAGCAAAGTCGAGCAGCAGAGATCCAGGCTTTACGGTCAATGCATGTCGAGGTTGCACGACTTTCCTTCGAGTACCCGGACGTTGTTGCGCCGGCCTGGGGCAGGAGTCCGGATGACCGCGAATATCTGAGAGACGTGTGGCGCACTCTTGTTTTGCAGTACGCGCTAGCTGGGTACGAGCTTGGCGAAACCCCTGAGAGTAACTTGAGGCAAGAGTTCGCCCGCGGGCTTTTTAGCACCGCGGAAGGGCGAGCATGGTGGGGGGATACTAGGCTGGCTTCGGGGCAGTTCAGCGAGAGGTCAAGAAAGACGAGGATCGCCGTGTCGATACTGGAAGACGAGCTTCGTCGAATCGAGTCGCGGCTGTCATCGTCCGGGGATCCACGCGACGTTGAGGGCGACGGTCCATCACCGAGTGCTTGAGTCGGCATCAGCTGCTAGTCACGATACGCAAGCTGTATGGAGTGCAGGCCTCGCTCATCCAATGTTCGGGATGATCGAGGCGTCGTCGTGTATGCGGTAGCCGTGGTGGCCACCGCCGGCCCGCGCCGGGAGCGAAGCGGCAAGGCGCGGACGGCCGGCGAGATGGTTCGCGTGCGGCCCGGAGGGCCGCCTTGAAGACGTATGGAAAGTTCTCACCGTCAAATCCTTGACGGTGGATGACTTGGGGGAGGTAAGGCTAACCGCTGCCTAGTCACGGGTCATGAAATGCAGGATGGCGAACCCGATGCCGATCGAGGTTGCGAAGGTGGCCCCAGAGGCGCCCAGCACTGCCGGAACCTCGGCCCTGACAAGCAGCATGAGGAGGGAAGCGAGGCTAGCCGCGAGCATCGAAGCCAGCATGACGACGGTGAGCGGCCATGCGCGGTGAACCGACGGCCTCGATTGGCCGGTAGTCGCATCTTGAGTCATGGGTGGCAACGGTAGGCAATATTCGGTATGATCGCAAGCATGGACGGGCAAGATTCGGCAGAAGTGGGCAGCGGCAGGGAGAAGGCGTCCCGGGAGCAGTGGACTGATCTCGGCCAAAGGGTCGTCGCCCGTCGCGTGGAACTGGACTTGTCGCGAGCCGAGCTGGCCGAAGCCGCCGGCCTTGCCCTGCGGACGTTAGGAGACATCGAGTCCGCTCGTAGATTCCGCTACGACCGCACCACCCTCGCCAAGCTGGAGAAGGGACTGCAATGGACGCCTGGTTCAATCACTCAGATCCTGCATGCTTGGCGGGATCTGATGTACCCCAGGCGCCGAGGACGCACGGATGCGGACGTTGCGCTTGAGCACGTGATGAGATCACCTGACCTAACCGATGCACAGAAGGCGCGGATCGTCCAGCTGCTGATCGCTGAGCAGGAAGCCTTCCAGAGGCAGCAGATGTCGCGTGCCCAAGACCTGATCAACCTTGTGGGCAAAGCCGATGACGACTAGACGGCGGTACAGCAACGAAGTACAGCAACCGACCGGACCAAGTCAGCCTTCACCGCACCGGTAGACCTCGTCTGACCTCGTACGCGACCTGATCCACCCGCGTCGCCGCGAATTCGCATCGAGGCGATCATCATCCAACCCGCCGCTTGGCCATAATGGTTCGCCCTCCGGCCAACCATACGAAGCCAGTAACGTCGTCAAGATCTACCGATCGTGACGCAGCCAAAGCCTCGCTGGTTAGGACCCACCACACCTCGGAGCCCGGTTCTAGTCGGTAAGGCGCTTCTGGTCCTTCAAAACCTGACGCAGGATCAAGCGCAGACTGGATGGAACAGTGCCACCCCGCCACGGTGACAGGCGCACGTCCAGCGTTGTAGACGCGGAGATGCACCTCGGGATGCTCCACGGACCCAGGCTTGAACACTGCGAGGTCGACGCCTATAACAGGACCACTCTTCCGCCACGAGAAGACCTGCCACGACAGCGAGGCAGTACTCATGGCGATCGCGACGATCGACAACGTCTCAGAGCCAGTCATGATTACAGAATCGTCGCCGGGCATGCTTCCAGGCAACGATGATCTTCGAGGTTGCATGCCCGTTGCGTGCCCGTCCGATCGGCGAACAAGAGACAACAAGGGCTCCGGCAGGATGCCGTGGCCTGCCCGTTACAGCAGCTCGCACCAGGTGAGACGGCTTGCTCAACGCGATTTCCGAGCTGACAGTCGTGGCCGAGTTATGGGAAGTTCGTCAGTAGGCGCCACGTTCGGCGACAACTATCCGCGCCAATCGGGCACCTACTTTCCTTTGTTCAAAGCGTCTTGGCAGTCGGAGGGGGGTTTCGATCCCTTCACGACTGGCGGCGGATAAAGCCCTTGAATCCGACTGCCCTGCGCATGTCCGATCTTCGCTAAAATATATTGCGGACATATAATCCGTGTCTCAACGAGGCTGTTCGGAATTCTTTCAACGCCTCCCACCTCACTCAACAGTGTCGTGTGAGTGTCGTTAACCGAAAGCACGTAAGCCCAACGATGCTCAGATTCACCTTTAACTCCTATGTTCTCGAGGGGCATCCATGGCGTATCAGCAATTAGGTAGAACGCAGTGGTCATGGGGAGCAGCAGATAGACCGTAAGTGCTGCGGGGCCAATCCGACTAGATCCTGGGAGGATATGCCCCTTCTTTTCTGCGATCGTTATAAGAAACATCGCGATGAAAACCGTTGCGGTGGCGATGATCATGCTGAGTGGAGTTCTGGTCATAATCATTGCTAGGGCGCCCAGGAAAATCAGGATCAGGAGGTAGGTGTTTCGCACGGTGGCGCCGTTTCTGGAATCAGGCGGCCTAAGCGTGTACCTCCAGATTAGATGCGCGAAGACCAGTAATGACGCGTAACCAGTCCGGATCATCTCTAGGGCGAGCGAGCCTAGAAAGGCAAATATGTCTATTTCGCCCAGGATCGTACGGGCAACTTGCATATCCGCGTTTGAAAGAACGAGTATCCGGAACAGGGCGACGATGGCTGGTATAGCCGCAACTAGGGTAGCGGTAGTCCAACCGCTTAGTTGATCAAAGGTTTCCGCTACGCCTTCCGTTGATGCCTGCCGCTGGTCGCCCTCTGCCTCCGAATGAATATGCCCGGGGGTAGCAGGCTGCTGCGCGCTATTCGCATTGGTAACAAGCATCGAGGCCCCAACGACTTTTTCATCACGGGCTCGCAACCGTCGCTTCGATCGACTACCCATATCCTTCTCTTCTGTGTCGCATTACGATCGCATGGCATCTAGCGGCCGAGTGTGCTTGTCCACTGTGCCGGGAGATGGCTGATCGATCGATCCCCCGATCGGTGGGCCCGAGGATGCTTGTGGCTGACGAGGTTCGTGCGCGAGATGGCTTGATCCGAGCTGGCGGTGGTGGTGTGGGAGTCAGGTCTGACAGCAACGGTGACAGCAACCGGCTCGGACGACGAGGACCAGGGCGAGGCCGCGCTGGACGACCATCCGAGGTCACGGCCACGGACAGACGAGCCCGGACGGTGCGCCCCGGACTTACAAGCGAGGGGTCGTAGGTTCGAAACCTACCGCGCCCACCATGCTGGCTCCGGGGGCGACCCCCGGACTCCCCACGGTGCGGTGGTCGCGC
>NZ_JBEZGQ010000773.1:0-4152 GCF_040650095.1 Actinoplanes sp. NPDC048791
GCGAGCAGCTCCAGCACGTCGTGGTGCTCGGGGCCGGGCTCGCCGTCCTGTTCGCCGTAGAAGACGTGCAGGGAACCGACGACCAGGCCGCCGATCTCGCACCGGGCGCCGAGCACCCGGTGGTGCTCGCCGTCGAGCTGGGCGGCCGTCTCGTCGTCGAGGGGGACCAGCTGGGTGCGGCTGCCGGTGGTCAGCCGGGCGTCCGCGCGGTCGACCCGGCGGCCCAGCGCGCGGGCGCAGATGCCGCTGGCGGCGATGATCCGGCCGTGCCCGGGGCTGTACTCGGCGAAGCCGGCGCCGAGCCCGCCCAGCACGTCCTGGGCCAGGCGGACGAGCTGGTTCAGCACGGCCAGGCCGGCCTCACCGGCGTTGATCCGCCTCAGAAGCTCGATCTGCCCACGCGTCAGCGCGGCGTAGTCGGGACGATCCGGCATGTCTGCGAGTCTGCCTCGCTTACGGGCTTTTGGGCAGAGCGGTTGGTGTGGATCTTGCCGCTAACCGGGTCGAGAGTGGCCGGGGTCACACAGGCGGTACCTTCTCGAGGCGGTCGAGCACGAACTTCGGCCGGTCGCTGATGATGCCGTCGGGTCGCTGGGCCAGCACCAGATCAAGATCCGGTTCCTCGTTGACGGTCCAGATGTAGGTCTGGTGGCCGGCGGCGCGCAGCGCGGAGACCAGCTGCGGGCGGGACCGGATCAGGCCGATCCCGGGACCGGCGATCCGAGCACCGAACGGCAGCCGGCCGCCGCCCACGCCGGGTGGCACGATCTCCAGCAGGTAGACCGTCGGGATCTGCGGGGCCAGCCGGCGGATCCGGCGCAGGGCGAGGGCCGCGAACGACATGACGGTCACGTGGATGGGATCGTCGGGCTTCGGCTCCGCCAGGCCGTACCGGCGCAGCATCTCGACCAGCCGGCGCTCGACGTCGGCGCCGTACCGTGACGGGTGTTTGGTCTCGATGAGTAGGCGCACCGGGCGGCCGCGGTCACGCAGAGCGGTGAGCAGCCGATCCAGCGTGAGCAGCCGGACGTGGTCCGCCAGCCACTCCTCGGCCGCCGCGGCCGGGTGCCAGGAGGCGAAGTCGAGCTCCTCCAACTGGGCCAGGGTCTTGGCGCTGACCAGACCGGTGCCGTTGCTGGTCCGGTTGAGCCGCCGGTCGTGCACGCACACCAGATGCCCGTCACGGGTCAGCCGGACGTCGCACTCGACGCCGTCGGCGCCCTCGTCGAGGGCGCGCAGATAGGCCGCCAGAGTGTGCTCCGGCAGCGCGTCGGCTCCGCCCCGGTGGGCGAAGACCAGAGGCCGGCCGGAGGTCACAGGACGCGGGGTGGCTGACCGTTCTCGCTGACGACATCGCGACCGTCGCCGGCCCACGCCTGCATGCCGCCGTCGAGGTTACGGACGTTGTCCCACCCGTTGCCCATCAGGTACGACACCACCTGGCCGGAGCGCCCGCCGGAGCGGCACACCACCACGACCTCGGTGTCCTGGGGGATCTCGGCGACGCGCGCCGGGACCTCCATCATCGGCAGGTGGTGGGCGCCGGGCGCGTGGCCCGCCGTCCACTCGTCGGGCTCCCGCACGTCGAGCAGGTAGGCCGTGGGCTGCACCTGGGACGGCGTCACGCTGGGTACCTGAGGTCCGAACACCCGACCAGCGTAGAGCTACTTCTCCTGGGCCACGACGTCCGGGTTGCCGATGATGAAGTCGGCGAGTTTGTCCTGCTTGACGGCCCGGTACATGTCCATCGTCTTGGGCGTGATCGCCTCGCGGCCCTTGCCGTTGCCGGCGAACGAGCCGTTGTTGCTGCGCAGCAGCACCAGGTCATTGGCCGCCACCCCCTTGAGGGTGAAGATGAAGTCCGCGACCGGCACGCCGCCGGTGTCCAGCACGAAGGCCTTGCCGGCGGCCTTCATCAGCCCGCTGACCTTCACCGGGTTGGTCAGCACACCGCTGCCGCTGGCCTTCTTGGCCATCGCCTTGATCAGCTGCTGCTGGTGGCGCTGGCGGTCGTAGTCGCCGTTCTTGAGACCGTAGCGCTGGCGGGCGTAGTCGAGGGCCTCCCAGCCCTCCATCTCCCGGCAGCCCTTCTCGTGCCAGATCGGCGTCTGGGACTTGCCGGTCTTGCGGGCCTCCGCGAGATACATCGGCTTGCCGCCCACCTTGACCATGTGGTGCGACTTGACCCGCTGGTCCACGCACATCTTCACGCCCTTGAGCGCGTCGATGACGCCCTTGAAGCCGTTGAAGTCGATGATGGCCGCGCCGTCGAAGCTGATGCCCGTCGTGTTCTTCAGGGTCTGGGCCATGAGCTGCGCGCCGCCGGCCCAGCCGCCGCCGTTCTGGGCGCCGTGGAAGAACGCCTCGGTGGCCTTGGCGGTGCCGCCCGGGTATTTGCTCTTGGCGAAGGCGGGGACCTGCACCTCGGTGTCGCGCGGGACCGAGACGAGGTACGCCTGGTCGTGGCTGGCCGGGATGTGCAGGATGATGATCGTGTCGGCGTGCAGGTCGTCGACGGCCCAGCGCTTGCGCGCGTCCACGCCCATCAGCAGCAGGTCGATCGGGCCCTTGAGGCTGTTGCCGCCCTCGGCCGCCGTCTTCTTGGTGTTGCCGAGCAGGTTGTCCTGCGTGACGGCACTGGTCGCGCTGCTGACCACCCACTTGGTGCCGACGATGCCGGCGCCGCTGGCCATCATCAGGACCGCGCCGAAGATCAGGGTCGCCTTGGCCCAGACCGGGTCCTTCTTGCCCTTGGTGCCCTTCTTGCCACCCTTGGGCGGGCCGGGCGGCCCGGCCGGGGCGGTGCGCTTGGGGGCCGTGACGGCGTCCCGATCCAGCGACGAAGCACGTCGGGGGGTCTGGACGGTCATGCGCTCTCCAAGCGGGTCGGGATCCGGGCGGACATCACTGTACGTTCAACTTCGATCTCTTGCGAGGCCTTGTGCGTTTCATATCGATGACACGCAGCGTTAAACAAAGGGCGCGGGCCGGCGGTGACCGCCGACCCGCGCCCTTTGCCCGGGTTAGTGCCGGATCAGCCGTTGGCCTGGCTCGCCGGCGTCTTCGTCGAGGTCATCCACTCATCCATCTTGTCGGCAGCGATCGCCTTGTACAAAGCAAGTGCCTTCTCCCGATCGGAGACGACGACGCTCTGTCCGGAGATCGTCTGACTGCCCAGGTTGGGGCTCGTGATGAAGGTGAGGTTCTCGCCGCGCAGGCTGCGGAACTGCAGGGCCATGTCGGTCAGGGAGAAGTCCTGGTCGGCGGTGATCGCGCTGGTGGTCGCCTTGAGGAAGTCGTTGAGCTTGGCCGGGTTGCTCAGCGTGCCGGAGCTGGCCGCCTTGTCCATCAGCGCCTTCAGGAACTCCTGCTGGTGCTGCATGCGGGCGAAGTCGCCGCGGGCGAACTGCTTGCGCTGGCGGATCCAGTCGAGCGCCTCGGCACCGTTCATGTGCATGGTGCCCTTCTTGAACTTGCGGAACGGCTTGTGGATCGAGGTGATGTTCTGCTCGACCTTGAGGTCCACGCCGCCGAGCGCGTCGGTGACCTCCTTGAAGCCGCCGAAGTCGATCGCCAGCACGTGGTCGAGGTGCACGTCGGTCATGCACTCCACGGTCCGTACGGCGCGGGGCAGACCACCGAAGGCGAACGCCGCATTGATCTTGGCGCGGCTGCCGCTGCTGCAGTCCGCCGAGTTGCCGGAGGGGATCTGCACCCACAGGTCGCGGGGGATCGACACCAGCTGGGCGGACTTGTGGTCGGCCGGGATGTGCATGACGATCAGCGTGTCCGCACGCCACTCGTTGGTGTCTTCCTTGGTCGCGTCCGGGTCCCGGGAGTCGCTGCCGACCAGCAGGATGTTGAGCGCGCCGTCGACGGTCTTGACCGGGCGGCCCTTGGTGATGTCGGAGAAGGCGTCGGTGCGCTTGAGGTCGTCGTTGAGACCGTTGGCGTAGCCGTACAGCGAGATGCCGGCGACCAGACCGCCGACCAGCACCACCGCGCCGACGACCATCGCGATCCGGCCCCAGCGCGGCTTGCGCTTGCCCTTGTACGGCCGCCCGGGGTAGTTGCCGCCGCCACCGGGTCCCCGCGGCGGGCCGGCCGGTCCGCCGCGGTACGCGCACCGCAAAGTCACGTGACACACACGCC
>NZ_JBEZGQ010000774.1:0-4126 GCF_040650095.1 Actinoplanes sp. NPDC048791
CGCGACGGGATGGAGCACCGCCTGGGCCACCGCGCCGGCGGCCGCGGTCGCCGGCGTCGAGCAGGGGTACGCGGGCTTCACGATCCGCAACGTCGTGCACACCACGATCGGCGGGGCCACCGTACGGGTGCACCTGTCGAACCGCTTCGGCACCCAGCCCGTGCTGATGGGGCACGTCACCGTCGCCCTGTCCGCGCACACCGGCGGCCGCCGCGACGGGACCATCGACCGCAGCGACGGTACGGCGCAGCCCGGCACCCTGCGCGACGTCCTGTTCCACGGCCGCGGCTCGATCACCATCCCGGCCCGCGCCGAAGTGGTCAGCGACCCGGTGCCGCTGCGGGTCGCCGCCGACCGCGACCTGCTGGTCACCACGTGGACGCCGCAGCCCTCCGGCACGGTCACCTACCACCCGGCCGCGATGCAGGACTCGTTCTTCACCCGGGGCCCGGCCGACCACGCCGGGGATGAGGCCGCCGCCGCGTTCACCGAGACCACCCGGGTCTGGCACTACGTGAACGGGGTCGACGTGCGGGGCGGTCCGGGCACGGTGGTCGCTCTCGGCGACTCCATCACCGACGGCGTCACCTCCACCTGGGGTGCGAACCGGCGCTGGACCGACTACCTGGCCGCTCGGCTGGCCGGCAGCCCGGTGCCGGACTACGGCGTGGCCAACTCCGGCATCAGCGGCAACCGCATCCTGCTGGACAGCAACGCGCCGAACTACACCATCTACAGCAGCTTCGGCCCCAGCGCGCTGACCCGGCTCGACTACGACGTGCTGGAACGGGCCGGGGCCCGCTCGGTCATCGTCTTCGAGGGCATCAACGACATCCAGCAGACCCCGCACCAGGACGACCCGGAGGAGATCATCGCCGGGCTGGCCCAGATCGCGGCCCAGGCGCACGACCGCGGGCTGCGGGTCGTCGGCGCCACGATCATGGCCTGGAAGGGCTGGGGATCCTGGACCCCCGAGCTGGAGAAGACCCGGGTCGCGGTGAACGAGTGGATCCGCGCCGGCGGCGACGGCACCCTGGACGGGCTGGCCGACTTCGACGCGGCCACCCGGGACCCGGCCGACCCCGAGCAGCTGCTGCCCGCGTTCGACAGCGGCGACCACCTGCACCCCAACGACGCCGGGGACAAGGCGATGGCCGCCGTCGTGCCGCTGGCCCGGCTCTGAACTGACCCGGCTCCGGGCTGATCAGCTGATCCAGGCCGCCACGAGCACGGCGGCCAGCGCCAGGCCCAGCGCGGCCTGGATCAGCAGCCCGGGACCGAAGTGCGACCACAACGTCGGGATCCGCGGGGTCAGCGGCTGCATCGTGGTCAAATTCAGGACCTGCTCCAGCTTCACCGGCAGATCCGGATCCTTCTGCGCCCGGGTCCGCAACTGCACGAGGTCGCCGCGGTGCAACGCCGACTGCGGCAGCTGACCGTGCATCTCCACCTCGTACGTCTGGCCCAGGTCGTCGCGCAGCCGTACCGGGGTGACCAGGTATTCCGGGCCCTTCTTGAGGTCCTTGAACTTGCGCCGCGCGCCTCCGCCGCCGCTGCGCAGCAGGGCGAGGAGCAGCGCGCCGAGCGCCTGGGTGATGGTGGCCGCGACGAAGACGGCGACCAGCAGCGGCTGGGCGACCTTGACCTCGCGGGTGTAGGAGGGCCGGAATCCGAGGAACCGGCCGGTGATGACGGGACCGGCGTGCCGGAGGATCCGCTCGCGGTAGAGCTCGGTGTCGTCCATGGGGATATCTCCTGGGATGGGGAGATGCATGTCCCTCAATCGTACGGAGAGCTACCTGTACGACACAGTGAGTGAATTTCGGATCATGGTTCACTGGCGGCTGATCTTTCGTTTGGCGCGGATCCCACCGGGCATCTCCCAGTCCCGCTTGCCCATTAGGACGTGCCGCATGAAGATGCCCTCTGCCCGCGGACCGGTTTCGGCCGCCGTCATCGACGCCCTCGCGCGCTCGCCGTACGACTTCACCCTCGACCCGGGCGAGGTCGGCCACGAGGACCTGCACCTGACGCTCTTCGTGCTCTACGAGCTGCACTACCGCGGCTGGGACGGCGTCGACGACCAGTGGGAATGGCACCCCGGGCTGCTGGCGCTGCGCGCCCGCCTGGAGGCCCGCTTCGAGACCGACCTGCGCGAGCTCGTCGGCGACCCGGTGCCGGCCGACGACGTGCCCCGCACGCTCATCGCCCTGACCTCCGACAACAGCGGCCCGTCGCTGTCCGGCTACCTGCGCGGCCGGGCGACCCTGGAACAGTTCAAGGAATTCGCCACCCACCGCTCGATCTACCACCTGCGCGAGGCCGACCCGCACACCTTCGCGATCCCCCGGCTGGGCGGCAAGGCCAAGGCCGCACTCATCGAGATCCAGATCGACGAGTACGGCGGAGGCGTCGCCGACCGCATGCACCAGGAGATGTTCCGCAGCACGATGACCGCGCTCGGCCTCGACACCGAGTACGGCGCGTACGTGGACGTGGTGCCGGCCGCGACCCTGGCCAACAACAACCTCATGTCACTGTTCGGGCTGCACCGCCGGTGGCGCGGGGCGCTGCTGGGCCACCTGGCCGCGTACGAGATGACCTCGACCGGCCCGAACCGCGCGTACGGCAACGGCCTGCGCCGGCTGGGCGGCGACGCGGACGGCACCCGCTTCTACGACGAGCACGTGGAGGCGGACGCGGTGCACGAGCAGATCGCCGCGTACGACATGTGCGGCTCGTTCTGCCAGGCCGAACCGGAATCGGCGGGCGACGTGCTCTTCGGCGCCCGGTGCGTGCTCAAGCTGGAAGAGAAGTGGGCGGAACACATCCTCGAGCGCTGGGCGGCAGGGGAGACCTCCCTGCGCGGCTGAACGGTCAGGCGTCGCCGGAGGTGCCGCGCGGGGCGGCACTCTCGCGGCCGACGCCGGCCCGGAAGCCGATGGCCTTGTGCGTGCCGTCGCAGAACGGCTTGATCGCGGACTTCCCGCAACGGCAGAGCGCGACGGTGCCACGGCCGGGATCGATGACCTCACCGTCGGGGGTGCTGAGCGTGAAGTTGCCCCGCAGCAGCAGCGGCCCGTCCTCGTACGGGATCACGGTCGCGCCGCGATCATCCACCGATCCAGTCATGGCGGGGGAGATGCCCCGGGGCGCCCGCCCGAAACACCGCAGACCACGAGGCTGTCCGCCGTCCGTCTACCGATTGGCCGAAACGGTCACGGCGCGGTCCAGGACACGGTGAACTTGGAACTGAACGCCTGTCGCGGGCGATCTACGGGGGTGGGACAGCATGGCGCTGATCGGCATGAAGTACGTGAATCCTGACAGTGTGCTCGCGCGTACGGCGTGGGAGATGGTCCAGACCCACGCGGGCGGCCTGGGCCCGCACGAGGGCATGACCGTCTGCCCGGTCTGCGGCGAACCCCTGCCCTGCACGGCAGGCCGCGCGGCGGCGGAGGTCGTGGCGGCGGCCGGCCTGGCCGAATCGTCCGGCCTGGTCGAAGCGGCCCGGCAACAGGGCCGGGAATCGGGATCACCGCTGGGTCTGAGCAGTACGGCGGAGCGTCCGGCGCCCGCGGTGGGGGTGGCGCACCCGCCGATGGCGTTCGCTCCGCCGGAGGAATCGCTGCCGGAACCGGCCTACCGCCCGTTTGATGCTGCTCGCCCGCAGCCAGTCACTGAAGCCGGCGGGTCTGCTGCGCCAGGATCCGGGCCGAAGCCGTCCGGAAACACGCCGTCCGGACTTACTCCGCCCGGTCCCGAGGCGTTCGGCTCGGCCTCGGCGGCCAGGTCCGCTGCCGGGTCGGCCTACTCGCAGGCTCCCTCGGAGCAGTCGGCTTCCGACGAGTCGTCTGCTGGTCGGGCAACGTTCGGCCAAGCTTCAACTGGGCAGTCCGCCTTGGGCGATCCGGCGGCCGGCCGTTCGGAGCAGGGCCGCGACGGCGATCCCAGCGGCCTGGGCGCCGGCCGTCCGGGTGCTGATCGCGCGGACATCGATCGTCCCGAGGCCGGGCGCTCGGAGGCTGGGCGTTCGGAGGCTGGGCGTCTGGAGGCTGGGCGCTCGGAGGCTGGGCTCTCGGAGGCCGGGCGCTCGGAGGCTGGGCGCTCGGAGGCTGGGCGCTCG
>NZ_JBEZGQ010000775.1:0-4124 GCF_040650095.1 Actinoplanes sp. NPDC048791
AGAGAATCCGCCGACCCCTGCCCAGCCTCACTCTCCAACCCGCCAGAACCCTCCCGCCGCCGACGCAGCTCGGCCGGCAGGGCGAGCACAGCCACCACCACCCCGACCCCACCAACCGCAGCAAACCCCCAAGCAGGCGACCACGTATCCATCACCACACCAGCCAACGGCGCCCCCAGCGCCACCCCCACCGTCAGTGACGAGTTGTGCAACCCCATCGCCTCGCCCCGGGCCGATGCCGGGGTCATCCGGCTCACCGCATCCGCCGTCGCCGTGATCGTCGGGGCGCACAGCGCCCCCGCCGGCAGGAGCAGCAGCGCGAGCAGCCACCAATGACCCCCGGCCAGCCCGACCGGGATCGTCAGCAGAGCCATCGGCGCCAGCAACGCCAACGGCGACAGCCCCCGCTTTACCGTCCCGTACGCGAACCCGCCCACCAGCGAGTAAGCCGCCCACATGCCCAGCACCGCCCCGGTCCACTCGACCTCCCCGGAGCTCTGCAGCACAGCTACCACCGCCACGTCCGTGCCGCTCAGGACGATGGTTGCCGCGCTTGTGATGGCCAGGATCGCCACCAGGCGGGGCTTGAGCCAGGTGCTGCGGGGGACGCGTTCGCCCGCGGAGATCGGCTTTTCGTCCTTGCCGCGGATCGGCGGGTTCAGCAGGTACAGCCCTATGCCGGACAGCAGGATGCCCGTGCCGACCGCCAGCATCGCCACCCGGGCGCCTGCTGTGGTGCTGACCAGGACGCCCAGGGCCGGGCCGGCCATGAAGGACAGCTCCGTGGTGATCGAGTCCAGGGCGAAGGCCGGCAGGCGGTGCGACTCCGGCGCCAGCGCGGCGATCGACTGCCGGGCCACCGCGAACGCCGGCAGGGTCAGGAAGCCGCCCACCAGGGCCGCCATCAGCAGCGCCCAGTACGGCATGGCCTGCGCCGTCGTCCAGAAGGTCACCTCGGCCACCGTGGTCAGCACCAGCACCGGGCGCAGGCCCTTGCGGTCGGTGACCCGGCCCAGCACCGGCGCGCCCAGGGAGCTGCCGACGGTGAAGGCCGCTCCGACCAGGCCCGCGGCGCCGTAGCCGAGGTGCAGGTCCTGGGTCACGTGCAGGGTCAGGGTGACCGTGCCGGCCGTGATCGGGATGCGGGCGAGCGTCGCCACGATGAGCAGCGAACGGATCCCGCGCAGCGCGAGGGTCTCCCGGTAAGGCGTGAGTGTCATGGCGGTCCTAACCTCCGCCGGACAGTCAACAGCAGGGGTACGACAACTCCCAGTCGATTAGACGAGGGTCACGCGACGACCGGCGTGCCTGTCGTTTCGACTGCGGCCTCCTCGAACTGCGCCAGCGCCGCGGTCGTCGTTGCCGCGGCCACCCCGGCCGTCAGGTCCAGCAGCACCGTGGTGGCGAAACCCGCCTGCTTCGCGTCGAGCGCTGTCGCCCGTACGCAATGGTCTGTGGCGATGCCCACCACCTCGACCTCCGTCACCGACCTGGCCCGCAGCCAGTCGGCCAGCCCTTCGCCCTCGCGGGTGTGTCCCTCGAAGCCCGAGTACGCCGCCTTGTGCTCGCCCTTGTGGAACACCGCCTCCACCCGTTCCGTCTCCAGCGCCGGGTGGAAGGACGCGCCTTCCGTGCCGACCACGCAGTGGGCCGGCCACGAGTCGACGAAGTCGGGGTGTTCGCTGAAGTGCGCGCCCGGGTCGATGTGGTAGTCCTTCGTCGCCACGACGTGGTCCCAGCTGCCCGACTTCAGGGCGGCCGAGATGCCGGCGGCCACGCCGGCGCCGCCCGCCACGGCCAGGGAGCCGCCCTCGCAGAAGTCGTTCTGGACGTCGACGATGATCAGTGCGCGTGACATGGTCACACCTTTCAGGCGGTGGGGACGACGGTGACCGGGATCGCCGGGTCGCCGGCGGAGAGCTTCAGGCCCTCCCACGGGATCGAGATCAGGCACTGGCGCAGGTGGTCGCGGGACTCGGCCAGGGCCGGCAGCGGTGCCACCTCGCCGCCCACGACGAACGAGCGCTGCAGCAGCCGGTCGTTGGTGTTGTGGTCCGGCACACCCTGGGACACGATGATCTCCTCGGTGGCCGTACCCGTGGGCTTGTGCCGCCGGACGGCGGTCTTGCGGCCGCCGACCGTCGCTTTGTTCTCCGAGCGCTTCACCACGGCCCGGCCCTCGACCTCGACCAGCTTGTAGACCAGGCCCGCCGTCGGCGCCCCGGAGCCGGTGACCACCGCCGTGCCCGCGCCGTACATGTCGACCGGCTCGGCGGCCAGCGTCGCGATCGAGTATTCGTCCATGTCGCCGGAGACGATGATCTTCGTCTCCGTGGCGCCGAGGGAGTCGAGCAGCTCGCGCGAGTGCTGGGCCAGCACCGACAGGTCACCCGAGTCGATGCGGATCGCGCGCAGGTCGGGCCCGGCCACGGCGATCGCGTTGCGGATGCCCTGGGCGATGTCGTAGGTGTCCACCAGCAGCGTCGTGTTCTTGCCGAGCGCCGCCACCTGCGACGCGAACGCGGCCGGCTCGTCGTCGTGCAGCAGCGTGAACGCGTGCGCCGACGTGCCGGTCGTGGGGATGCCGTAGCGGCCGCCGGCCGCGAGATTCGAGGTCGAGGCGAAACCGGCGAGATAGGCCGCGCGGGCCGCGGCCACGGCGGCTTCCTCATGGGTACGGCGTGAGCCCATCTCGATGATCGGCCGGCCCCGCGCGGCGGTGACCATCCGGGCCGCTCCCGCCGCGATCGCGCAGTCGTGGTTGAGCACCGACAGGATCAGCGTCTCCAGCACCACGCACTCGGCGAAGCTGCCGGACACCGTCAGGATCGGTGAGCCGGGGAAGAACAGCTCGCCCTCGGCGTACCCGTCGATGTCGCCGGTGAAGTGGTAGTCCGCGAGCCACGCCGCGGTGGTCTCGTCGACGACGCCCGAGCGGCGCAGGAAGTCGATGTCCGCATCGGTGAAGCAGAAGTCGCGGATGAGCTCCATGAGCCGGCCCTGACCAGCGGCGACACCGTAGCGGCGCCCGGACGGCAGGCGCCGGGCGAACACCTCGAAGACGCTGCGGCGGTTCGCCGTCCCGTCCTTGAGGGCGGCACTGACCATGGTCAGCTCGTACTGGTCGGTCAGCAGCGCGGGTGCGAAGTCGGTCACGGATCCACCTTAGGCGTCCCCTCCTGGCCCTCGCTGCGCTCGGTGCAGTCGGTCACGCCGCGCCTACCTTATTGCGGGAGCAGGCGCAGTGCCGGAGCAAGTTCCAGCCTGCCGTTGACTCCCAGCTTGGTGTAGACGCGCTGTAGATGGTTCTCGACCGTGCGTGGTGACAGGTAGAGCCGGTCGGCGATCTCCCGGCTGCGGACCCCCTCGGCGGCCAGCTCGGCCACCTGGCGTTCGCGGACCGTCAGCGCCGGCTGGACCGCCAGCAGCGCCGGGGTCCGCAGCGCACCGCAGCGGCTCAGCACATCGGCCATCAGCGTGCTGGCGGCCAGGGCCCGTGGGTCCCTTGCCGTGCGGAAGACCCGGACCGCGCCGGCCGCGGCCTCGACGGCGAAGAGCTGGTAGCCCAGCACGGCGAACTCCCGGGCCACCGCGAACAGGTCCTCGCCGGATTCGGCCGCGGCGGCCGCCGCATGCCGGATCACCAGCTCTGTCGCCGGACCGCCGACCAGCGGCGCCAGCTCCCCGAGCCGGGCGGCGGCCAGCTGAGGCTGTCCGAGCCGGACCAGGTCGTAGAGGGCGAGCAGCTCCTGACCGTGCAGGCGGTCGGCCCGCAGCCGGGTCACCGCGCGCTGCACGACCCGTACGGCGGCAGCCGGCTCGCCCTGGCACACCAGCGTCCACGCCCGGGCTTGCTCCTGCCACGGGTAGTAGAGGCTGACGGCGGTGCCCGCGGCCGCCTCGGCGGTGGCCAGGGACTCGGTGGCGATCGTGCTCTCGCCGCGCAGCGCCGCCACGTTGGCCCGGGCGAAGTGGGCGCTGCCGTCGTACACCCGGGCCGGGGCCAGCGACGCGCAGGCCTGCTCGGTGGCGTGCAGGGCCTCGCGGGTCTGCCCGCGCAGCAGGCTCGCCTGGGCCTGCAGCAGCGACACCCAGCCGGAGCCGAAGCCGAAGCCGCCGGCCTG
>NZ_JBEZGQ010000776.1:0-4120 GCF_040650095.1 Actinoplanes sp. NPDC048791
CAGGGCCGCGCCGAGCAGCGCCGACTTGCCCATGCCGGGGGTGCCCTCGATCCGGATACTGCGGCCCCGCCCGACGGCCACGTCGGTGCCGGCCCGGCGCAGCAGGCGGATCTCGGCGTCCCGGCCGACCAGGGTCGCCGCCTCGGCGGGCGCGGCCGGCGGCCCGGCGCTGCGGGCCGGCGCGGACAACTCGTTGGTGCCGGTGAGGATGCGTAGCCGCATGGCCCGCAACGCGGCGCTGGGCTCGGTGCCGGTCTCCTCCAGCAGCACCCGGCTCAGATGGTCGTGCACCTGCAACGCCTCGGCCCGGCGACCACCGGCGTGCAGGGCGGTCATCAGCATCCCGTGCAGGGCTTCCTGCAACGGGTACGCCTGCACGAGCAACCGCAGCGCGGCGATGGCCTCTTCGTGCCGTCCCAGATCCAGCAGCAGGGCGGCGTGGCGTTCGGCGCTGGCCAGTCGCAACTCGGTCAGGCGCAGGCGCTGGGCGGCGGCGTACGGGCCGGGCACGCCGGACAGCGCCTCGCCCTGCCACAGCCGCATGGCCGCCTCCAGGGCCGCCAGCTCGGCGAACCGGTCACCGGCAGCCCGGTGCCGCCGGCTCTCCTCGCGCAGCGCCTCGAAGCGGAACACGTCCACGTCCTGCTTGCGGACGTGCAGGCAGTACGTGCCGCCGCCGGAGGTCAGCAACTGGCCGGCGGACCAGCGGTCGCGCCCCGGCTCGAGCACCTGGCGCAGCGTCGAGACGTACGTGTAGACGTTGCCGACCGCGCTCGCGGGGGGTTCCTCACCCCACAACGCGGTGATGAGCTGCTGGCGGGAGACCGCGTGACCGGCGTGCAGAGCCAGCACGGCCAGCACCGCGGCACGGCGTGCCGAGCCCAGCGGGAGCTCCGTCTCGTCCCGCCACGCGCGTACGGGTCCCAGCAGGCGAAGGTCCAGACCTTCGTGCTCTGCCGTCATGGCTGCCCAACCTCGTCGTCGTGGGATCGCTGCCAACAGGTCGTCAGTTGAACATGCAAGCTTTCGTTCACCGCAGACCGATGTCCCTCATCGGGGTTCTGATACCGCTGCTGTGCCACCATTCCTAGCGAATGCGCGCAAGAGTGCAGATCCGCCGCGCGCAGGGGCAGCATATCTCCGCAAGTGATATTCGCTACTTGCCTTCTTTGCGTGACGAAAGCATTACGCATTCCGGCTGCCCCGCGTCCAGTTGTTGACGGTCCGTAATCGGTGACGGGCGGCTGGGCAATGTTACTGGTGGGTCAGGGCACTTCCAGGGGCGTGAGGTTCCGCCGGGAGCGCGCTGCTGATGGACTCGCTGCGATGTGCGGGCCGGCGGCACTGTCCGCGAGCCGGCCGGCAACCCGGGCGAGGAGGCCAGATGAGCGGGACCCCACCTCCCCTGCCGTTCGCCGGGGAGTTGTTTCTGCACCTCGCCGCCGAGGGCCGGCTGGTCCTGGACGCGGTCCGCGCGGATGCGGCCATCGCCGGTCTGGAATGCACCCTGGCCCAGATCCGTGCGCGCCTGCGGGTCATCCGGATCTGGCAGCAACTGCCCGCGCAGCGCGTGGACGAACTGCCCGAGGAACTGGTGCAGGATGTCGTCGACGCGGTATTCGCCGACCAATTGGCGCCCGGTCAATTAGAGCGTGCGGCAATCGAGTTGCCCATCTACATCGAGGCGCTGCGGCGGGCGAGCGCCCCGCGCGATTAAGCCGACCGGACCGCGAGCCTGGTTAAGAGATCGGCAATGAGCTGCGTCGATCTCACCACCTTCACGGCGGATCGGCGGCGATGAAGGTCGCGTGAAGATTTTCTGAAGACCCCTTCCGGAGACTGGCCCCGGCCGTACCGATCAACCGGAGGTAGCAGTGGACCAGGTTCGGGTCGCCCTGCAGGCGATGGACCCGCTCAGCCACGCGGGGCTCGCCAGTTTTCTTCAGTCCCGGCCGGAGCTCACCCTGCTTCGCGCCGCCGAACGGGCCGACGCCACGGTGCTGGTCGTGTCGACCGACCGGCTCAGCACCGACGTGATCGCCATGCTGCGGCGCTCGGCGGCCGAGACCGGGGTGCCGGTCGTGCTGGTCACCAACGAGATCAACGAGACGGAACTGCTCACCGCGGTCGAGTGCCGGGTGGTGGCGGTGCTGCCCCGGGCGGCGGTCACGGCCGAGCGTCTCGCCCACAGCGTGCTGGCGGCGGCCTCCGGCGGCGGCGTGATGCCCCCCAACCTGGTCGGCGAGCTGCTCAAGCACATCGAGCGCCTGCAGCGCGACGTGCTGACCCCGCACGGCCTGAACGCCTCGGGTCTGACCCCGCGCGAGATAGACGTGCTGCGCCTGATGGCCGACGGCTTCGACACCAGCGAGATCGCCGGCGAGCTGTGCTACTCGGAGCGCACGGTGAAGAACGTGATCTACGGGTTGACGCACCGGCTGAAGCTGCGCAACCGGTCGCACGCCGTCGCGTACGCCCTGCGCAGCGGAATGATCTGATCGTTTTCCCGGCCGGGGCAGCGGGGTATGGAACCGGCATGGCCAAGAAGACCTGGAAGCCCGTGGACGAGCACGGCACCCTGTCCGCGGCGGACCGCAAGGAACTCCCCGACAGCGCCTACGCCTTCCCGGACAAGCGCAAGGAGCCGCTGACCGACGCCGACCACGTGCGCAACGCGATGGCTCGTTTCAACCAGACCAAGGACGTCACCGACGCCGAGCGCGATCAGGCCTTCGAGAACATCAAGGCCGCCGCCGCGCACTACGACATCGAGATGACCGAGAAGAGCTGGCACGAGTTCGGCCGCTGAACGCCCTGCCGTTAGGGGTTCTCACCTTGGACCGCGGTTGTAACGTGACCGCATGGCCGCGGGCGGGATCAGGGACCGGTTCCGGGCGCAGATGCGCCAGGAGGTCAAAGAGGCGGCCCTGCGTCAGCTCGCGGAGGGCGGCCCGGGCGCGCTGTCCATCAACGCGATCGCCAAGGAGCTCGGCGTCTCCGGCCCGGCGCTCTACAGATACTTCACCGGCCGGGAAGCTCTGCTCACCGAGCTGATCCTGGATACGTGCTCGGCCCGGACATCGGCGCGGCGGGCCACGTACAGGGTGCGGCCGGCCAGGCGGACGTGGGTCGGTGCCACCTCGCCGAGAGACGCGGCCACGAACGCGGGGGCGGCCATCGCAGCGTCGGACAGCACCGCACAGTCGGCGAACAGGCGGCGGACGCCGTACCCCAGGCCGGTGTTGAACATCCGGATCACCAGGCGCAGGTCGGGCTCGACGGCCTGGGCGCAGAGCGCCGCGTGCAGGTTGACCACGTCGTCGGGCATCACCAGGGCGAGCGCCGCCGCGCCGGCCAGCCCGGCCGAGCGGAACGTGCGCTCGTCGAGACGGTCGGCCCGGATCACCCGTACGCCGCGCAGCGTGGCCAGGTCGGGCACGTCGGCCCGGAGCCTGGCCGGGACGATCACCGTGAGCCGGATCCGGTGCCCGGCGTTGGCCAGCTCCTCGGCGACCGTGTAGACCAGCGCGTCAGCGCCGCAGACCACGAAGTGCGGGCGGGTGTCGGCGTTGCGCCGCAGCCGGGAGACCAGGGATCGGCCGGGTGGTTCGCGGGCTGGTTCGACGGCCATGGCGGCATCGTAGCCAGCGGATCATCGCTGCTTGACCCCGTTGCTCCCCGAACCCTCCATGCAGGCCACTCGTTGGCCTTTCCGACCGTTTAGTCCGAGTTCATGCTGGAGGATATCGATGCGCAAGTGGTTCTACGCCGGGGCGGTGGTCGGCGGTTTCCTGCTGCTCGGCGCGGCACCCGCGCAGGCTGATGTGGTCCCGGCACCGGCCGGCGGGCTGCTGGGCTCGCTGGGCGGCGGCGCCACTCAGGGACTCGGTCTGGACCCCGCGGGTGGACTGAACCTGGCGAGCCCGCTGGACGGCTCGTCGCTCATGGACGTCAAGCCGGGGCAGAACTCCGCGGACCTCACCGGACCCGCGTCGGGTCTGGCGGCACAGGACGAGGCCCGTACCCGCGTCATCGCGGTCGCCCAGTTCATGGTCGTGCTCGACGTGACGATCGTGAACGTGGCGCTGCCTGACATCCAGCGGGATCTGGGCTTCTCGGC
>NZ_JBEZGQ010000777.1:0-4106 GCF_040650095.1 Actinoplanes sp. NPDC048791
GCGGGATCCCCGCGACGGCGGCGATCGCCCGCACCGCGGTCAACGTCCGCGCCGGCGCCCGCTCGAAACTCGCGTCACTGACCCACGCCGCCGTCCTGGCCGTCATCGTGCTCGCGGCGGCCCCGCTGGTCGAGCACATCCCGCTGGCCGCGCTGGCCGGGGTGCTGCTGGCCACCACCGTCCGCATGGTGGAGGCGGCGTCGCTGCTCGCGCTGGCCCGGTCCACCCGCCGCGACGCGCTGGTGCTGGTCCTGACCTTCACGGTGACTGTCGCCTTCGACCTGGTCACCGCCGTGGTGGTCGGCATCGCCGTCGCGATCGTCCTGGCCCTGCGCGCGGTGGCCCGCACCGCCCGCATCGAGCAGATCCCCCTGGAGCAGGGCGACCACAGCGCCGAGGAACACGCCCTGCCGGCGGAGCACATCGTGGCCTACCGCCTCGACGGACCACTCTTCTTCGGCGCGGCCCACACGTTCCTGCTGCAACTGTCCGAGATCACCGATGCCCAGGTGGTGATCCTGCGCATGTCACGGGTGTCGACCGTGGACGCCACGGGAGCGCACGTGCTCGGCGATGCCATCGCCCGGCTGCAACGACGCGGCATCACCGTGCTGCTCTCCGGCATAGCGACCAGCCACGAGGAGGTGCTGAGCACGCTCGGCATTGCCGAGCACCTGCGCCGCGACGGGTGCGTGTTCGGGGACACGCCGAGTGCTATCGCGTACGCCCGCAGCCACCTCCTGCAGCACCGCCTGCCGCCCTCGGACTGACCCTCGCCTTTACTCAGTGTCGTCGGTCGACTGGGCGAGGGTCAGACGTCGACGGTGGCGCGATCCTCCTCGGCCGGCTGCTGGGCCCGGATGAGGCTGGCCACGCCGACGTCGCGCAGCTGACCCAGCACGAACGCGTCGACGTTGACCAGCGCGAAGGAGATCCCGGCCCAGCTCACCGCGCGGTGGCCGTCCAGCAGTGCCGCGATCCCGGCCGCGTCGAGCACACGGACGTCGGCCAGATCGAGCAGGATCGCCTCGGGCGCCCACCGGACGATCGCCGCCCGTACCGCCCCGGGGATCTGCTCCGGATTCTGATAGACCACCGCACCGGAAAGAGCCAGCACGACGGTCTGGTCGAGCAACTCAGCGCGCATCAACAATGACACCCGTCGACGATGGCACAAGGTCACGTTCCGGTCCAGTCGAGGTCACCAAAAGTGATGGGTTGGGGCGGTGGGAAATGCAGCGGTGACCGGACCGGTCCAGGCGGTACCGTCCCCCGCATGAAGGCCGCCCGGGCGTCACGCTTCCGCGATCCGACGTCGGACTATTCCCTGTACAACCTGGCCGCGCACCCGATCGACGTGGTGTGCCCGCGCTGTGCCGCGCACGCCCGGGTGGTCGCGGATCCGGCCGCCGACGAGCTCCCGACGACCCGGCCGCGGCGGCTGGTGTGCCGCGCGTGCGGGCACACGGCGACCTGGTCGTCCCGGAACCGCTCGTCGTGCTGGGGTGCGGCCGTCGACCCGTTCTTCCGGCAGCCGCTGTGGCTCACGGCGACCGTGCGGGGGCATCGGCTGTGGGCGTACAACCGGGCGCATCTGGACCTGCTGGCCGAGTTCGTCGCCGCTGACCTGCGGGAGCGCGGCCCGTACGGGGGATGCTCGATGTCCTTGATCGAGAAGTTGCCGGCGTGGCTCAAGTCGCGCCGCAACCGTACGGACATCCTGGCCGCGGTGGCGCGGCTGCGGGCCCGGGAAGCCCGATGACCACCTTCCGGCTGCTGCGCCAGACCGCGCGATCGTCGCGCTTCGCCCGGGTCAGTGTCGAGGTGACGCCGTCCGACACGGCGTCGGTCGAGGTGATCGTCGACGTCGACGAGCACCACCACAGGGAGACGGAGCTGGGCGCTCGGTGGGCTCTGCAGAATCAACCGGCCCGGGTGACGGTGACGGAGGTGTTCACCACCGAGATCGACACCGGTACGGGCGACGTCCACGAGGCGACGGCCCGGGCTGTGGGGCAGGCGCTGGGCGATGACCGCTCGGTGCCGTACGCCGGTTTCAGCGATCCGCAGATGATCTCCGCGTGGCTGACCAGCCGGATCGGCCTGCGGCTCGACGCGGCGACCGAGCCCCGGCGGTCGTCCGGGCTGGCTGCGTGGTTGTTGTTGGCGGGTGACCTGCCGGTCGGGCTGCACGGCCGGGGCGATGAGCTCCGGCTGGTACGGGATGATCCCTTCCCCTCGGACGGCCTGAGCGACGGTGTCCTGTCCGGATTCGTCGGGGAGCGGCTCAACGCCGCGGCTGTGATCCCCGCGCCGGGTGGCGAGCCGGTCTGTGCCGGTCTGATACTGCGCTTCGGCGGCGATGACCTCGTCATCGGCCCGCAGGGCCTCCGCGCCGGGGTTCAGCCGGCGCTGAGCCACCTGGAGTGGATTTCCTCGTAGCGCAGCGGGTCGACCGCGGCCGGGTCGTCGAGGAGTTCGATCAGCAGTGCGCCGTTCGGAAGCCGGCGCGACCTGGCGGTCACTTCCGGCGTGGGTGGTGCAGACAGGTGCCGGCCCGGGCCGAGATAGGCCCACCAGCCGAGTTCTGGCGGCCGGCCGGGACCTCTGAGATGCCACACCTGCTCACTGGACCACTCGTCAAGGATGCGGCCGGCGTCGGCGTCGAGCCGTTGGGCGGCAGCGAGCCAGAGGCTGGTGAGGCGAGCGTGCAACTCGCGGAAGGTGTCGGCCTCCGGCACCGGGCTGCGGTGGCAGAAGACCGAGTCCAACGTCCACACCAGTGTGCCGTCGTCCCAGCTCAGGTAGATGTCGACTGCACCGTCGGCCCAGAGCTGACCGTGCTCTCCGCCCGCTACCTGGGCGGCCAATGCGACCTCCGGGTCCTCGACCGTGCGGAGATGCGCTTCGGGCTTGCTGAAGAGGTTGATCAGTCCGTCCGGACGTTGCGGGCGCAGCTCCCGCTCGGCGGCCAGCGCATACAGCTCGCGAAGAGCCGGTTCGCCGGCCACCGGCACCTGTAGTTCCCACGTCCAGTCCGAGCCCACGACAGCATGGTGCCAGCCACGACGATCACGAGCGCTCGTGGCACCATCGACGGGCGGCCAGGACCCAGGACGAGGAGTTTCGCGGTTGAACCAGACGCAGACACGGGAGCTCGCCACCCGGCTGATGCACCAGCACGGCCTGACCGGCTGGCGGCTGGTGCTCGACAACGCCCGGACGCGGGCCGGGGTCTGCCACTCCGACCGTAAGGTGATCGGCCTCTCGCGGCACCTGATGAGCCTCTACTCCCCGGAACAGGTCACCGAGACCGTGCTGCACGAGATCGCGCACGCTCTCGTCGGGCCGCGGCACGGTCATGACCGGGTGTGGCGGGCGGCGGCGCGGCGGATCGGTTGTTCGGGGCAGCGGTGCATGCCGGCCGACGCGCCGAAGGTTGACGGTGCCTGGGAGGGGGTCTGCGCGGCGGGTCACCGTACGACGGCTCATCGCCGGCCGGTCCGGGTGCGCTCGTGTGCCGTCTGCTCCGCGGCCTTCGACCTCGCCGCGCTCTACACCTGGACCTACCGGGGAGAGCCGGCGCCGATGCATCCTCGCTACACGGCCGAACTCGCGCGCCTGCGTGCGCCCCGGCCCGAGCCGGCGTCCGTCGAGCTCAGGGTGGGCGACCGGGTCCGGCTGACCGGCGCGGGACGGTACGGCGGGCTGGCCGGCACGATCGTCAAGCGCGGTCGCAGCCGCTACCAGGTGCAGACCAGCGCCGGCATGCTCAGCGCCGCGTTCCCGTCGGTGCAGCCACTGACGCGCGACTGACCGCCGGCTCAGGCTGGTCTGTGCTGGACGGCGACCACGCCCGGCATGCCCTGGACCTCCTGCACCAGCGCGGGGAAGTCGCTCGCCACGCCCAGGTCGACGGGGAAGAAGTACGGCAGCCCGGCGACGGCCTCTGCCTGCACCGGACCGCCGTCGCAGTACGTGTCGCGGAACTCGGCCGCGTCCGGCTCCCAGATCATGCCCTGGGTGTCGCCCGCCCAGCTCCGGCGGATCGCCGCGGTGATCAGGTTGCGCTGGTCCGGCGTGGAGGCCGGATCCACGTACACGTG
>NZ_JBEZGQ010000778.1:0-4100 GCF_040650095.1 Actinoplanes sp. NPDC048791
GCCCCGCTGCGTTTAACACCCGGGCGGGGGGTGATCAACGCAGCGGCAGCGGCGGCACGCGGTAGGTTGCCGGGCATGATCGCGACGCGACTGGATCTCGCCCGGGTCCGCGCGGCCCGCCGGGACATCAACCCGATGTTCCTCGACACCCCGCTGTACGAGTGCGACGCGCTGGGGCGTGAGCTCGGCTGCACGGTGAGCATCAAGCTGGAGACGGCGAACCCGGTGCGTTGCTTCAAGGCCCGCGGCACGGAACTCGTGGCCGGCCTGCTGACCGGCCAGGGTCGTACGGCGGTGGTGTGCGCCAGCGCCGGCAACCTCGGCCAGGCGCTCGCCTGGTCCGGTCGTCGCCGTGGTCTCGACGTCACCGTCGTCGCGACCCGCCGGGCGCCCGCCGCGAAACTGGATCGCATCCGCGCGCTGGGCGCCGAGTTGCTGCTGGTCGACGGGGACTTCGAGACAGCCCGGGAACGGGCTGCGGAAGTCGCCCGCGAGCGTGGCATCAGGCTGGTCGAGGACAGCCTCGATCTCGAGACCTGCGAGGGCGCCGCGACCATCGGCCTGGAGCTGGCCGAGGCGGGGTCATCCGCCGACACCGTCCTGATCGCTCTGGGCGGCGGCGCCATGGCCACCGGGGTGGGCTACGTCCTCAAGACGCTCGCGCCGGACGTCGAGGTGATCTGCGTGCAGCCCCACGGCGCACCGGCGATGACCCGCTCCTGGCGCGAACGCCGGGTCGTCACCACCGACTCGACCGACACCATCGCCGACGGTGTCGCCGGCCGGTTCCCCATCCCGGAGGTCCTGGACGACCTGCTCGCGGTGGCCGACGATGCGGTCCTGGTGAGCGAGGCGTCCATCGTCGCGGGCATGCGGCTGCTGCTGCACCACGCGGGCCTGGTCGTCGAACCCTCCGCGGCCCTCGGCGTCGCGGCGATCCTGGAGGACCGTGAGCGCTTCGCCGGCCGTCACGTGGCCACGATCATCTGTGGCGGCAACGTCGACCTGGACGCCTACGACCGCTGGGTGCGCGGGTAGGGAACGGCGTCCGCGTCCGACGATGCCTGCGCCGCCGGCTCCCTGTTGACCGGGCCGTCGATGGCGGCCAGCGCGAGTCCGATGCCGAAGAACATCACGGACAGGTTGATGTCGGTGAAGCCGTAGAACGGGGTCATCACCAGGGCGATCACCGGGACGACGCTCAGCCACCGGCCCGGCGGGCTGACCGCGGCGGCCGTACGCCACACCATCATCAGCAGGAACCCGATGAAGATCAGCAGTGCCGGGATGCCGTGGCTGTACATCAGCAGCCAGACCTGCCCCTGGGTGCCCAGCGGCTCGGCGGCGTGGGTGGTGTCGGCCATTCGCGGCCCGCCGTACCCGAGCAGCGGTGACTGCTGGACGGCCTGGACCGTCTGCACGTACAGGTCGGCCCGGTCCCTGGTCGAATCGGTGTTCTCCACCCGGTTGGTGATCAGCTCGCCGACCGGGATGACCAGCGTGGCGACCCACGCCAGCGCGCCCACCGCGCCGATGGAGGCGATCAGGCGCACATCGCCGAGGACGTTCAGGCGATCGCGACCGGCACCGAGGAGATGCGGGCCGCCATCTCGGAGATCGCCGGCAACGCCACCTCCGCCACCACCATCGTCGCCAACGCCGTCACCGCCGCCGAGGGCGCCAACCAGACCGTGGTGAAACTGTCGGGCTCCAGCGCTCAGATCGGCCAGGTCGCCAAGGTGATCGCGGCGATCGCCGAGCAGACCAACCTGCTGGCGCTGAACGCCACCATCGAGGCGGCCCGGGCCGGTGAGCTCGGCAAGGGCTTCGCCGTGGTGGCCGGCGAGGTCAAGGATCTGGCCAGTGAGACGGCCAAGGCGACCGAGGACATCGCCCGGCAGATCACCGCGTTGCAGGCCGACAGCACCGACGCCGCCGCCGCGATCAATGGCATCTCCTCGACCATCAACGAGATCGCCGACATCCAGCAGGGCATCGCCGCTGCCGTGGAGCAGCAGTCGGCCTCCACCCAGGAGATCGGCCACCGGGTGTCGCGCGCGGCCGGGCGCACAGGCGACATCGCCGAGCGCGTCACCGCGGTGACGACCACCTCGCAGCAGGCGACCCTGTCGGCGTCCCAGACCCAGCAGGCGGCCCAGGAGCTGGCCGTCACCGCCGCCAACCTGCGCACGGTGATCGGTCAGTTCAAGCTGGCCTCCTGACGCCGGCCGCCCGGTCAGAGCCCCCGGGCGGTGAGCGCGAAGGCCAGCATCCCGGTCGCGGTGAAGTCGATGGACGGTTCGGTGTTGGCCGAGACCTGCTCGTCGTCGGTGTAGTGGACGTCGTCGCGGTCGTACACGGCGAAGGCGTCCGTGGAGCAGGAACTGTCGCGGGTCTTGATCAGTTCGTGGATCCGGTCGGCCTTGTTGGGGCCGTTGACCACCGCCCCCGTCATGCCGGGGGCGGGGGAGCCGGCGGTCAGGTCGGCGATCTGGTCGTGCGGGCACCGGGGGTACGTCGTACCCGCGGCCACCACCAGCGACGTACCCCAGCCGTTGGCGCCCAGCGCGACCCCGCGCTGGGCCGTGCCGAACGCGGCGTAGCGGTCGTCCCCGGTGAGGCCGCGGTAGAGCGCCGCGGTGACGACGTAGCCGAGCTGGCGGGAGGCGTAGTCGTATCCGCCGTTGCCCGCGGCTGCTCGGAAGGGGTTGGCTTCGGCGGCCCGGATCCCGGCGTCGAGGCGTCTGCGCAGGTCGTTCTGCAACTCATCGGGACTGATCGCCGCCCCGGTCACCGGTGTGGTGGTCAGCGCCCTGCTCAGTTCGGCGTCGGCCACCGCGCTGAGGTCGTAGACGTTCAGGGCGTCGGTCCGGCCGGTGCCGGCGTTGACCCTGGCCCAGCGGGCCGCCCGCAGCGTCCAGTCCGGAGTGCGCGGATCACGCAGCAGGGCCCCGGCCAGGGCGAGCTCGGCCGCGCCGGTGGCGAGGTCGTCGGCCCAGCTGTCCTCGGGATAGAAGCTGCGGGGCTGGGCGGTGACGAGATCACCGACGTCGGCGGTGCCGGCCTGGTCGAAGATCTGCGCCGCGGCAGTGAGGTGGCGGCGGGCGCGGGCCGGATCGGTGGCCGCCTCGACCTGGGCGGCCAGCGCGAAGGCGGCGGCCACCCGGCCGGCCAGGTTGGGGCTGAGCTTCTCGCCCGGTGCGGCGGCCCGGAACACCGGCCGGTAGCGCTGGTAGTAGCGCTCGTCGCCCGGCTCGACGGCGAGCTGGTCGTCGGCCTGCGGCAGCCGCCAGGTGTCATGGTCGCCGAGGAAGTCCGCGGCGACGCCGCTGCCGATCCCGACCTGGGTGTAGAGCGTACGGGTGGACTCGTCCCACATCTTGTCCAGCCAGTCGACGCCGTGCCGGGTCTCGCCGGCCAGGCCCGCCGGGGCCGGTCCGTCGCGCTGCACCAGCAGCATCGCGACCAGGGCGTACGCGCTGGTGTGGGTGAACTTGAGGTAGTCGCCCGCGTCGTACCAGCCGCCTTCGACGTCCACCGGGCCGCCGGTGGGCTCCAGCGCCGCGATCATCCGGCCGTCCTCGTCGTAGCGGGGATCGGCATAGACGGTGGCCTCGCGGTCGGCCAGGTGCGCCGGCGTACGCCGCCAGGCGCCGGCGACCTGATCGGCCCCGTCGCGATGAGCTTGGAAATACGCGAGCGAGTTGGCCACCAGCGGACCGAACAGCTCGGCGGCGGGAGCGACGCGGAACGTCGGCGACTCGGCGGTGACCGAGCCCTGCACCCGGAGCCGATACGTGCCGGGCCGGGTCAGCGCGGTGAGATCGATGGGGTGGACCGCCGGGAACCTGGCATTCCACTCGCCCCGGCCGCCGCCGATCTCCGGTGACAGCACGGTCCGGCCGGCGGTGTCGATGACGGTGGCGTGGGCTTTGCCGGCGTCGCGGGGTGCCAGCAGTGTCGCTGTCTTGGCTTCGTCCATGCCGTAGCCGACCTGATCGAGGCGCAGCACCGCGTCCTGCTCCGGCAACACCGGCACCGGCACCGGGCTCGGGGGCGGCACGGCCGGGCTGGCGGGCGGCACCACGCGGGGCTCGGCC
>NZ_JBEZGQ010000779.1:0-4097 GCF_040650095.1 Actinoplanes sp. NPDC048791
GGGTGGCAGCGCGTACGGCGTGCCGCAGAGCGAGGCGCGCCTCGTCCGCCTCGCCGAGCTGCTCGGCGATCCTCGCCCGGGTGAGCCAGGCGTCCACGCAGACCGCCGGCGGCAGCCCGGCGACGGTGAGGACCGGGGTGAGGATCTCCGCGGCCTGCTCGGGCTCACCGCCGGCGGCGAGGGCCTCGGCCTGCAGCACGACGACGTCCGGCGGGTACGGCCGTTCGGACCCGGCGACCGTCTCGAGCGCCTCGCCGGGGCGGCCCGCGCTGATCAGCAGGCGCCCGTGGGAGACGGTCAGCTCGTGGACGAGCCATTCGGGCAATGTCGTCCCGGGGGCCGCGCGGACCTGCGTGATCTGGCGTATCGCGCCGCGCAGATCGCCGCGGATCACCATCCGGCGGGACTGCACGAGTGCGGACACCGCCGCGGCGAGAGCGTCGTCGCACCCTCGGGGTGGCGGACCGATCGTCCGGAGGTGACGCGCAGCCGTCTCGACGTCGTCGCGTTCCACCGCCGCCCAGGCCAGGACCAGGCGGGCCACGCGGGCCGGTGCCGTGCCGTACCGGTCGGCGTCGTCGGTGGCCTCGGTGGCCAGCTTCTCGGCCTGCCGCAGCCGGCCCCGGTGGGCCTCGATCAGCGCGAGGTGCTGCCGGCAGTTGATCGTCAGGTCCTCGTAGCCCGGGGCCGGCGCGGCGACGACCTCCGTGAGGCATGACACTGCCGTGTCGACCGCGCCGGCGTAGCTGTGCGCGATGCCCCGGGCGGCCAGCGTCAGCGCGCGCAGCTCGGGGTGGGCCGCTGTCACCTCGGGCGGTGCCTGAGCCAGGGCCTGCTCGGTCGCCGGGCTCAGCTGCAGCACCTGCGCATGGTCGCCCCGGGTGGCCGCGAGCAGCACACCGAGGATCGAGTCGGCCAGCGCGAGGGCCTGGTTGTACTCCCAGTCGCGGCGGATGACGAGCTCCTGGGCGCGGGCGAGCTGGTGGGCGCACTGGTCGGTCGAGGCGTCGGCGAGAGCCAGCGCCGCTGACACGATGGCGGCCTCGGCGCTGTCGCAGTCCGGGGGGAGCTGAGCCAGCAGGGCGCCGAGCCGGCCGTTCCGTCCCTCGGTCACCAGGCGGCCGACCGCGTGGTGGCCGACGGCGATGGTGGCGGCCGCCGGCCAGTCCCGCGCCTCGACGGCGTGGCCGACGGCGTCGGCGGTCTGACCCCGTCCCGCCAGCCAGCGCGCCGCGTGGCTGTGCAGCTCCCGGGCCCGTCGCGGATCCTCGCACAGCAGCTGGGCGCGAAGCAGCTCGGCGAAGAGCGGGTGGAACCGGTACGCCGTGGAGTACTCGGCCACCGGCTGGACGAAGGCGTTGCGGCGCTGCAGGTCGACGAGCAGCCGCCGCGCGTCGGTCCGTCCGGTCACCACCTCCGCGAGCTCCGGCGTGAACGTGTCCAGGATGCCGGCCTCCAGCAGGAAGCTCCGTACGTGCGCGGGCTGCCGGCGGAGCACCTCGTCGGCGAGGTATGCGGCGACCCCGGATTCCGTGCCGGTGATGGTGCCGACGAGGTGGTCGGCGTCCCGCCTGTCCTGCAGGGCCAGGGCGAACAGCCGGAGGCCGGCCGCCCAGCCCTCGGTGTGCTCCAGCAGGGTGGCCAGCCCGGCCCGGCCCAGCTCGACGCCGTGCAGGGTGAGCAGTTCCTCGGCCTCGCCCGCGGTGAAGGCCAGGTCCTCGGTGCGGATCTCCGCCAGCCGGCCGGCCAGCCGGTACCGGTGCAGCGGCAGCGGCGGATCCCAGCGTCCGATGATGATCAGCTTCAGCATCGGGCCGGCGTGCCGCAGCACGAATTCCAGCTCCGTGGCCCAGCGGTCGCCGTCGACCAGGCCCGTGCCGTCGAGCACCAGCAGCAGCGGGGCGGGCTGCGCGGCGAGCTCCGCCGAGAGCCGGACGAGGAACGACCGGTCGGCTCCGTCCGGGCCCGGGTCCGCGGCCGGTGACGGCGAGACGGGCACCCCTGACCGGCGCAGTGCCGCCACGACATATGCCCAGAAAGTGGCCGTTCCGCCGTCGTCGTGCTCGAGCGTGACCCAGGCGACGGCGTCCCGGCACCGGTCGTGCGCCCAGGAGGCCACCAGCTGGGTCTTGCCGCTGCCGGCCGGTCCCACCACCAGGGTCACCGGTACGTCGTCGCGATCGGGCAGCGCGTCGAGCAGGCGGGGCCGGGCCACCAGGAAACGCGGCTGCGCCGGGATCTCGAACCGGGCCGGCATCAGTGGATCATCATCCGTCCCCGGACTGATGACGGGCGTGGGACGGGCGAGTTCAGCACGCACGGGACCTCCTCGGGACAAACCCAATCACGGACCTGAATGTCACCCTTCCGGTTCCGCCGAGTGTCCACATCGTCCGAAACGGATTAGTCACCCGGTGCCCGGCCCGGCTCAGACCGGTGTCTCGGTCTCCGTTTCCCGGAGCCGGGCGTGGAACAACCCGAGCCGGTAGAGGCGCTCCAGCCGGCGGACCGTGAACGGATGGGAGCGCGGCAGCTGCGACACGGTGACCCAGAAGCCCCTGAGCGACCGGCCCTGCCGCACCAGCTCGTCGACGTCGACGACCTGCTCGGTGTGCCGGCCCGAGGCCAGCAGCACCAGACCCGTCATGCCCAGCGGGGCCAGGTGGGCGCCGTGCCGGTCGCACGAGTATTCCCGCAGCCGGGACAGCGCCGGTCCCAGCAGCGGGATCCGCTCCGAGTACGCGACCGCGAGCTGGTACCACAGCGAGACGTGGTGCAGCCGGATGTGACCGAGCTCGTGTCCCAGGATGAACCGCAGGCCGTCACGGTTGTTGTGGTACAGGTTCACGAACAGCTCGTTGGACAGCACGACGTAGTCGTGACCGGTGGCCTGCGCCGCGAAGGCGTTCAGCGCGCCGTTGCCGTTGCCGAGGTAGATCTGCGGGCGCCGGCGCAGCCCGAGACGACGGGCGAAGGCGTCCGCCGTCCGGTAGAGCTCCGGGTACTGTCGCGGTGACAGTTCGACCGCTGTCCCGCGGGTCGACGCCCGCTGGGTCTCGCGGACCACGATCAGCGTGGGGACCAGCAGGAGCAGGCCGAGCAGCGCGCTGCGGACGGTGGTGGACCAGCCGGTGTCGTGCAGTCGTTCGGGCAGGCCCGGCAGCAGCACGGCGGCCTGCACGATGAGGCCGACGATCAGCAGGTTGAGCACCACCATGAAGATGAAGAACGGCACCTCGGCGGGGTGCCGGAGCCGGCCGGCGGGAAGGGTGTTCTGGTTGGACGTCGACACAGCGATCCTCCTGTTCGGTTCGGCCGCTGACGCTGGTGCGCGATCGTGAGCGGTGCTGACGCCGAGCGTGCGCTGCCGGGCCCGCTCCGGCCTCACCCCGCCGAGATGAGGCCACTGGGTCGGCCCGGGCCCGAGAATGCCGGAAGGCCCGTGAGCTGCGACGGAGGTGGCCGTGCTCGTCATCGCACACCTGTCCGACCTGCACCTGGGCGCGCATGATCCGGCCGCGGTGGCCTCCGTGGCGGCCGACGTCACCCGGGTGTCTCCCGCCCTGACGGTGGTCACGGGTGATCTCTCGATGCGGGCCCGGACCGGGCAGTTCCGCCTCGCCCGGGCGCTGCTCGATCGGCTGCCGGCGCCGTTGCTGGTGGTGCCGGGCAACCACGACGTGCCACTGGTCAGCGTCGACCGGCTGGTGGGGCCGTACCGGCGTTACCGGCGGCTGATCCGCCCGGATCTCGATCCCGTGCTGCGGCTGCCCGGCGTGACCGTGATCGGGTTGCACACCAGCCCGCCGTGGCGGTGGAAGAGCGGACGGGTGTCACGGCAGCAGAGCGAAGCGGTCGTCGCCGTGCTCGGTTCGGCCCCGGCCGGCACGGTCCGCGTGCTCGCGCTGCATCACCCGCCGCGGGCCCTCGGCCTCGCCCGGATGGCCGGGCGGACCCGGCTGATGCGGGCCATCGGGACCGCCCGGGTGGACCTGATCCTGGCCGGGCACACCCACGTGCCCCGGGCGGATCTCGTACGGCTGGACGGAACGGCCCACGAGCCGGTCGAGGTGGTGGCCGGCACCGCCGTCAGCCGG
>NZ_JBEZGQ010000780.1:0-4094 GCF_040650095.1 Actinoplanes sp. NPDC048791
GTCAGCCCGATCAGGCTGACCCGCGCGGAGCTCATGCCGTCGCTGCGGGAGCTGATCGACGCGCACCTGGTGCAGGAGCACCAGCCGGGCCGGTACCGCATGCACGACCTGGTCCGTCTCTACGCCGTCGAGGCCGGCGGCGATCCGGCACCGGTCCGCGACCGGATGCTCGGCTACTACGCCCGCACCGCCCTGGCCGCGGACCGGGCGCTCGACCCGACCCGCGACCAGCCGGGCCACGTCGGCAGCACGGTCGCCGGGCCGGCCCGGGCGGTGACCGACCCGCTCGACGCGGTGGTCTGGTTCGAGCACGAGCACCAGGTGCTGCTGTCCTGCGTCGCGCAGGCGGCCGAGTGCGGCGCCGATCCGCAGGTCCTGGCCCTGGTCTGGGGCATGACCACCTATCTGGAACGGCGCGGCCGGTGGCACGACCGGGCGGCGCTCCAGCAGGCCGCGGTCCTCGCCGCGATCCGGCTGGGTGACCCGGGCGCCGAGGCGGACGCGCGCCGGGGGCTGGCCATGGCGCACATCTGGCTCAACGCCTACGACCGGGCGGCCGCGGAGCTGGCCACCGCCCGCGAACTGTTCCACGCGGCCGGCGATCCGATCGGCCTGGCGGCCGCGCACCGCACGACGGCCAGGATGCTGGGCCGCCAGGACAGGCACGCGGACGCTCTGGTGCACGACGAGCACGCCCTGACGCTGTTCCGGGCCGGGCACCACCTCGTCGGGCAGGCCACCGTCCTCAACGCCATCGGCTGGCACCACGCCCATCTCGGCCGTCCGGAGGCGGCGATCGAGAACTGCCGGCAGGCCCTGGCCATCCACGAGCAGCTCGGCAACAGCTTCGGCCGGGCGCTCACCTGGGACACCCTCGGCATGGCGTACCACGTGCGAGCGGACCACGGTGACGCGCTGACCTATTTCCGGCACGCGGTGGCGGCGTTCCGGTCCTGCGGAGACCGTTACCAGGAGGCCGACACCCTGCGCCGGATCGGCGCCGTCCTGCTGGAGACCGGAGCGGTCCAGGACGGCTGCGCGGCCTGGCGCCGGGCGGCGGAGATCCTCGGTGAGCTCGGGCACCCCGACGCCGACGTGGTCCGCCGGCAGCTCGGCGAGGTCACCGCCGCGCCCGTGCCGGCGGGTGCCCTCAGCGCCTCGTGAAGACCGGTCCCAGCTTGTCGACCTCCGCCCCGGCCCGTCCGTGGAAGCCGGTCAGCTGCCGGCCCGCGGGTGCGGTCCAGGTCACGCAGTCCGCGGTGGTGGTGCCGCCGCTGACGGTCGCGCCGAGGTTCGTGGTCAGGCTCGCCGAGAAGATCCGGGTACGGCCGTCGCGCACGCCCCGGCACACGGTCGCCGAGGCCACGTACTCGCCGGCGGCCAGCGTCAGCGACCGCTCGCTGCCACCCGTGCCGCCGTGCCGCAGCGTCGTGCCGTCGGCCAGGGTCAGGCTGAGCTGATCGAGGCGGTTGCCGGCGCGCAGCCCGATCGCGGTGACGCGGGCGTCCGGCGCCACGGCCGGCACGTCGGTGAAGTGGTCGCCGTGCGGGCCGCCGAACTGGTCGCCCAGCTGATAGTCCGGGTTCGCCGTCCAGGCCAGGCGCACCGAGACGGGATCGTGGTCGGACAGCCGGATCCCGCCGGCGGTACGGAAGACAGCGCTCTCGTTGTGGTAGGCGGTCGCCCGCAGCGTGACGGATCGGCTGCTCCGGTAGAGCACCTTGTCCACCACCTCGCACGCGTCGCTCACCACGACCTCGTCGCAGACCAGCGCCGGGCTGCCGGCCGCCGGGACGTCACCGCCGCGGACGAGCTGCACCCAGGCGTCGGTCAGCCCGTTGGCCGAGACGAACGCCCGGATCGTGTCCGCCGCCCGGGTCCAGCGGGTGTTGGTGTCACCCATGACCAGCACGGCGTTGCCCGCGGAGTGGCTGCCGATGAACGCGGTGAGCTGGCTCAGGTTGGCCGCCCGGGACTGCTGGTCACCCGCGTTCGTGCCCGCGTTGGTGTGCAGGTTGTAGACGTCGACGAAGACGCCGTCGGCCAGCCGGGTCCGCAGGAAGGTGAAGCCCTTCGGCGTGAGGCAGTCACCGGAGTCGAGCTGGCAGGAGGTCCAGCGCCCCCGTTCGGCGTCGTCGTACGGGTACGCCGCCAGCGTGTTCAGCCCGCTGCCGAGGCCCGCCCCGCCACTGGTCGCCGTCCGGTACGGGTGGCTGTCCGCCGCGTACAGGGCCGCGTGGTAGTTGAAGTCCTCCTGGACGTTGACGATGCCGTACCCGGAGAGCCGTTGCCCGATCGCCGTCGTGCTCGGCCCCCGGGGCGCCGGGGCGCTGGACAGGCCCTCCGGCAGCCCGGCGATGTTGTAGGTGAGCACGTCGACGGTGCCGGCGGCGGCCGGGTCCGCGAGGGCGGGCCCGGCCGGGACGGCGACCGCGGCGGCGGCGAGAAGGCAGCTCAGCAGCAGGCGCACCGGTCAGCGCACCACGGGGCTGGTCCAGCCGGTGGCCACGTGGCCGATCCGGACCCGTTGCGGATGGTCGCCGACGGCCACCGTGGCCACCCGCTTACCGGTGGCGAAGCTGATCGCCGAGACCTGGTCCGCGCCGGACTCCGAGATCACGCAGTCCCGGCCGTCACCGCTGACCGTGGCCCAGTACGGCTTGCTGGCCGGGACCAGGGTCGCCTCCTGCAGCGAACCGCGGTCGACGACGGTCACGTAGTCGTCCATGGTCCCGGCGACGCAGAGCTTGCTGCCGTCCGGGCTCATGGCCAGGCCGTGGTGCCGGGAGTCGTTGACGAAGGTGGTGCGGTCGTCGCTGGTGGCCGGGTTCTTCGGCAGCGTCTTCACCCGGGTCACCTTGTCGGTGGCGACGTCGTACTCGACGAGCCCGTTGAAGTACGACACCTGGAAGTACAGCTTGGTGCCGTCCGGGCTGAACACGGCGGGCCGGATCGCGTTGGACAGGTCCTTGCGGCCGAAGGCGTCCAGCCGGGCGCGCATGTCGATCGTGCGTACCGTCCGGAAGGTCGTGGTGTCCACGACCGTGATCCGCCGGTTGCCCTTGGTCCAGTCCCAGCCGGGGTCGTCGAGGTCGGTGTTGACCTCGCCGATGGACATGTTCCACAGGTAGCGGCCGCCGTCGGTGTAGACGTTCTCGTGCGGCTTGTCCCCGGTGGCGAACGAGCCCAGCTGCCGGCCGGTCGCGATGTCCAGCACGTGCACCGTGTTCGAGGTGGATGCCGAGACCGCGACCTGGGTGCCGTCCGGCGAGACCGCCATGTGGTCGGCGCGGAAGCCGGAGACCGGGAACCGCCACTTCGGCAGCCCGGTGCGCAGGTCGATCGAGACCACGTCGGCCAGGCTGGGCCGGGAGGCGACCAGCGCGGTGCCGTCCGGGGTGGTGTACATGTCGTCGACGAGCTGGTCGTGCCCCTCGCCGGGACCGGAGCGGATGCCGAGGAAGTAGGCCAGCTTGATCGGGTTGAGGTAGATGTCCCAGAGCCGGGCGTCCAGATCCGGGATCACACTGAGCCCGCCGAGCTTGGTGTAGCCGCCGCCGGGGCGGATGACGTCGACCGTGCCGGCCCAGTTGTTGCCGACGAACATCACCTCCTGCAGACCCGCGGGCGGCGCGGCCGCCGCGGGCAGCGGTGCGGCGGCGAACAGGGTGGCGGCTAGGGCGGTTAACGCGAACATTTTTCGGGCCACGGGACTCTCCTGGACGCGGGGAGTGATGTTACTTTGCGGTAACGAACAGGAAACAGCGGATCGCCGCCCGTCGATAGGTGCCGGGGACCAACGTCCGGACCCGTCGTTGTACGGCAGCCACAACCGCCCGGGAGCAGCCATGGCACCGACAGCGCGCAGCGACGTGTTCGTCAAGGTGCTGTGGGCCATGGCCGCCGACGAGGACATCGTGGACGACCTGGTCCGGGCGGCCCGGGCGGAGGCGCCGGAAGTCGCGCGGTTGCCGGCTACCGAGACGCGCCGGCACGTCGCCCTGCTGTTCTCCGCCGGGCTGGCGTCCTTCGAGCGGGCCGGCGATCCCAGCGCTCGCGACTTCGCCGAGGCGGCCCGGCTCGGTGCCGACCGG
>NZ_JBEZGQ010000781.1:0-4093 GCF_040650095.1 Actinoplanes sp. NPDC048791
CCGGACCGGCGGTTGCCGGTGCGACGCGAACCCGGCCGCGGACCTGAGCGTGCCGGCCCTGGCCGGCGCGCGGACCGGCCGCGAGTCCGGGCGCTTGCTAGTGCGGGCTGTCGGCCTAGTGTGGGCTGTCGGCGGCCAGGCCGAGGCCGGCTTCGCGGGCGTCGATGAGCTCGTCCCAGTGCTCGCGGGCCCAGGCGCACGCAGCGTTCATCGGCTCCAGCATGCTGACGGCCAGCGGGGTCAGTGCATAGCCGTGGCCCTCAGCGCGGCAGACGAGACCGTCGCGTTCGAGGCCGCGCAGCGAACGGGTGAGGGTCCGTGCGGTGACACCGGGCAACGGCACCCGTAGCTCCGAGAAGCGTCGCGGCCCGCCCTCCAGACAGCGGAGGATCATGCCCGCCCACTTGTCCCCGAAGCGGATCGGGGTGAGGGTCGTCGGGCAGACCGGATCGAACATGTCCGGCTCCAGCGGCACACGCATCGGTCCACGGTAACGGCCCGGCCGGTATCCCGGGGGATACCGTGGCGCACCTTCGTATCCGAGCGGATATCGGGGGCCGGCATAGCGTCCCGGCATGAGCAGAATCGTGATCTTCGGGGCGGGCGGCCGGGCCGGGCGTACCGCTGTGGCCGAGGCCCTGACCCGCGGCCATGACGTGACCGCGGTCGTCCGGGACGCCTCCCGCTACCAGGGTTCGCCGGAGGCGCGGGTCGTCGCGGGCGATGTGCTGGACGCCGCAACCCATGCCGCCGGCGCCGACGCGGTGATCAGCGCGGTCTATCAGAGCGGTCCGGACTTCTTCGTGCGAGCGGCGAAGTCCTTGTCCACGGCCGGCGCGGGACGGATCGTCGTGGTCGGACTGGCCAGCGTGCTGCCCACCGCCGACGGCACTCTGTTGATGGACACCGACGGCTACCCGCAGGAGTGGCGCGACTTCTACCTCGCCCATGCGGCCGGGGTTGCTGCTCTCGACGGCGACTGGGTGGTGGTCAGCCCGGCCGGCGACTTCGACCACGGCGGCCCGCGGCTCGGCGGTTATCGGGTGCTGCCCGCGGACGCCGGGTCGCGGATCTCCTATGCGGACCTGGCGATCGCGCTGATCGACGAGGTCGAGCAGCCGAGCCACCACCAGAAGCACATCGGAGTCGGCTGGTCTGCGGAGGAATCCTTCACAAGCTGAGAAGTCGGGTGCGTCGTCGTCCTGCTGTGCTGCGGTGGACTCTCCGGGCTCGCGGTCGTCGGCGCAGCCATCGACACCCCGGAGATCAGGCAGGCGGCAGATGCCCGCCCGGCGAATGAGCAGCCGGAACAGGCGGCCGCCGCGCCATCCCCGGCTGCTGCAACGGTCGCCGCGAGTGTCCCGCCTGCTTCGCCTGGTGAGACCGGCGCGACCGTTGCGGCTCCCGTGGTGCAGAAGCGGACGGTTCAGGAGACGCAGAAGATCGCGTTCAAGACCCGCAAAGTCAAGGATTCATCGCTGCCGGAAGGAACGACCGAGACCCGGGTACGCGGCGTCGCCGGAGTCAGGACCCTGACCTACGAGGTCACCGTGACCGACGGCGTGCAGTCCGGCAAGCGGCTCATCAAGTCCGTCGTCACCAAGAAGCCGGTGACCAAGGTGACAGCGATCGGAACCCGGAGCGAGCCCGACTGCGACCCCAACTACAGCGGCGGCTGCGTGCCGGTCGACAGCGACGTGGACTGCGCCGGTGGCATCGGCAACGGACCGTCCTATGTCGACGAGGTGGTCAAGGTCATCGGCACTGACATCTACGACCTGGACCGGGACAACGACGGCTTCGGTTGCGACTGACGCGGGCCAGGAGCGAGCTGGCGCCTACCCCTTAACGTGCGCGGTATGCAGGATCTGGGACCCGTCGCCTGGCCGCCCGAGCCGATCAGAACCGACAGACTCACGCTCCGGCAGTCCGCGACCCGGGACCGTGCGGTCTTCGTCGAACTGCTCGCCTCGCCCGAGGTGCACACCTATCTCGGTGGTCCCCGGCCGCGTGCCGAGCTCGAACGTGACCTGCCCTCAGCCCCCGACCGATGGCCCGGCAGCTTCGTCGTTGATCTCGACGGGGAGATGATCGGTCAGGTGCTGCTGCGGAGGGCGACTGGCCACCGCCGACCGGCTGCCGCGGGAAAGGTCGATCTCGGCTACCTGCTTCTGCCGCGGGCCTGGGGCTTCGGCTACGCCTTCGAGGCATGCGCGGCGGCGCTCGGCTGGCTGGCCGCCGCGCTTCCCGGGGAGTCGGTGGTGCTCACCACCCAGACCGCCAACGTCGCCTCGATGCGGCTCGCGGCGAAGCTGGGGTTCGCCGAGGTCGAGCGGTTCGATGCCTGGGGCGCCGAGCAGTGGCTGGGCCTCTGCTCGCCGCCCGTTTAGCTCGCTGTCAGCTGGTGTGCGGCAGGCGCTCCGCCGGGATCACTCCCAGGCGGCCCTTCTGGTAGTCCTCGAACGCCTGCATGAGCTCCTCGCGGGTGTTCATCACGAACGGCCCGTAGTGCGCCACCGGCTCGCGGATCGGCCGGCCGCCCATGATGAACAGCTCCATCGCCGGGATGTTGGTGTCCTGGGTCTTGTCCGCGCTCACCCGGATCGAGTCGCCGGCGCCGTGGGACGCGAGCTGGCCGATCTGGATCGGGCGCTGTTCCACGCCGACCGTGCCGCGGCCGGCCAGCACGTAGACCAGGGCGTTGTAGTCGGGCTGCCAGGGCAGGTCGAGCTGGGCGCCCGGCTGCAGGGTGACGTGGGCCAGGTTGATCGGGGTGAACGTCGAGCCGGGGCCGGCGTGCCCGGCGACCTCGCCGGCGATCACGCGGATCAGGCTGCCGCCGTCGGGAGTGGTCAGCAGGGCCGACTCGCGGCCGCGGATGTCCTGGTACTTCGGGGCGATCATCTTGGCCGCGCGGGGCAGGTTGACCCACAGCTGCAGGCCGTGGAAGAGCCCGCCGCTGGTCACCAGCTTCTCCGGCGGGGCCTCGATGTGCAGGATGCCGCCGCCCGCGGTCATCCACTGGGTGTCGCCGTTGGTGATCGTGCCGCCGCCACCGAGGGAGTCCTGGTGGTCCATGGTGCCGTCGATCATGTAGGTGACGGTCTCGAAGCCGCGGTGCGGGTGCCACGGGGTGCCCTTGGGCTCGCCCGGCGCGTAGTCGACCTCGCCCATCTGGTCGAGGTGGATGAACGGGTCGAGCTCGTTCACCGGTACGCCCGCGAAGGCGCGCCGGACCGGGAAGCCCTCGCCCTCGAAGCCGGACGGGGCGGTGGTCAGCCGGCGCACCGGCCGGTAGCTGGTGGTGGCCGGGTCGAGCCGCGGCAGGCGCGGCAGGACCAGGACGTCGTCGACGGTGATCGCTGGCATGATCTTCTCCCTCAGACTGCGACCGGCTGCGTGCGCAGTCGGGGGCCCAGGCGTCCGAAGACGCGGGTGATGGTGGCGAGCTCGGCATCGTCGAGGTCGTCGATGAACGTCTCCCGCACGGTGGCGAGATGCAGCGGTGCGGCGGCGGTCAGCGCGGCCATCCCGGCGTCGGTCAGCACGGCCTCCTGGCCGCGGCCGTCGTCGGAGCAGCTCTGCTTCCGGACCAGGCCACGCTTGACCATCGTGGTGATCTGGTAGGTGCACCGGCTGGGCGAGAAGACCAGGCGGCCGGCCAGCTCACCCATCCGGAGCCGGTGCTCCGGCGCCTCGGAGAGCACGACCAGCACGTGGTAGTCCGCCATGCTCAGCCCGGTGTCGGCCCGCAGGTCGTCCTCGAGGCGGTTGTGCAGCGCCCAACTGCTCTCCACGAAGGCGCGCCAGGCGGCCTGCTGGGTGGCGCTGAGCGGTTCGGTCATGCCCAGAACCATACTCCTTCAAATCTGAAATAACAGGGGTACGGCGGTGTCGATCGTCACTGGCGGCGCAACAGGAGCAGGGCGGCCAGCAGGGGCAGCGTGATCAGGAAGGCGAGCCGCAGATCCACCACGTCGGCCAGCCGGGCCAGCGCCGCCGGGGCCGCCAGGATCGCCGTACCCGAAGCGAGCGCCCCCAAGGACGCGGCGTGCGCGGCGCTCAACCGGGGTGTCGCGACCAGCCCGGCCAG
>NZ_JBEZGQ010000782.1:0-4089 GCF_040650095.1 Actinoplanes sp. NPDC048791
ACGCCGTCGGCGCCGACCCCGGCGGCCAGCCGCCGCCCGGATTCGAGCAGCACCAGGTCACCGGCGTGGTGGCCCAGGGTGTCGTTGACGGCCTTGAACCCGTTCAGGTCGATGACCATGAGGGCCACCTGATGGCCGGTCCCCGCGGCAACGCCGTCGAGGGCGGTCTGCAGGCGCTGGCCGAACAGAGTCCGGTTGGGCAGGCCGGTGAGCGGGTCGTGCAGGGCCAGGTGCCGGCTCGCCGCCGCCTGTTCGACCAGCCGCCGCTGGTAGCTCAGCACCAGGCGCAGGATCATGCCGACCAGGGTCAGTCCGACCGCGAAACCGACCGAGGTGCCGACCAGCAGCCGTACCTGGGTCCGGCGCAACGCGGACACCTGCAACTGGGCGGCGTCGTGGTACGCCCGCGACACCTCGTCCACGTCGTCCTGCAACGTGTAGAAGGCCGGCGTCACCTCGAGGCGGTCCAGCTGGACGTGCGCGGGGTCGCTGTCGGCGATCAGCGCGATCAGCTGCTCGGCCAGAGCCTGGTACGCCAGCTGCTCGTCCCGCAACCGCAGCGCGTCCACCCGGGCCTGGCCGGTGTCCCCGGCGATGATCTGCGCCAGCGTGTCGTTCGCCGTCAGCACGACCTGGTCGAAGCGCTGCTGGACGGCCACGGACGGCTCGACCTGGTAGTGCCGCAGGTTCACCTCCTGCATGGCGATCGCGATCCGCGCCTCGAAGAACAGCGAGTCGACGACCAGCGCGTGGCTCTGCTGCTCGGTGGCCCGGGTGGTGTGCACCGTGCCCTGGATGACGTAGCCGGCCAGCGCCAGCAGCACCCCCGCCAGGGCAGCCGTCATCGCGACACTGCGTCCCCGGATGCGGCTGATCACGGCGGACTATTCGGCAGCGACGGGCGGCGGTGAAGGCGAATGGGCTCAGGTGACCGGGCCGGGGACCGAAGAGACCCATGAGTCGAAGGACGGGGTGTGGTCCCATTGCGCAGTCGCAGAGTGCTGTCCGGCGTCGCCGTGGCTGTCGTACTGGCCGCGACGGCCGGCTGCGGCGGGCCCGCGGCCGAGACCGCGGGTGCGCCCGCGCCGTCGTCGGGAACGATCCGGCTGGGCACCCTGGTCCCGCTCACCGGGCGCAGCAGCCCGTCCGGCGAGGCCATGGTCAACGGGGCCCGGCTGGCCATCAACGAGGCCAACGCGGCCGGTGGGATCCTGGGCCGGCAGGTCGAGCTGGCCGTCGAGGACGACGCCTGCGACCCCGGCACCGCCGTGACCGCCGCCCGGACGCTGGTCGGCAAGGACATCGTCGCCTCGGTCGGCGGCTACTGCAGCAGCGCGACCGTGCCCACCCTGAAGATCTTCCGGGCGGCCGGCGTGCCGATGGTCGTGGCCCAGTCCAACTCCACCGACCTGCTCGCCCCGAAGTACGACAACGTCTTCCTGATCTGCGGCACCGTCACCGCCGAGGCCGACTTCGCGGTCGACTGGATGAAGCGCCTCGGCGGGCACCGGGTCGCGGTGGTGCACGACGGCACCAGCTTCCCGGTCACCCTGGCCGAGTCCACGGCCACGTCGGCCAAACGCACCGGCGACCTGACGGTGACCGGCCAGTTCGAGCTGAGCCAGGGCGCGCCGAACTACTCCCGGATCGCCGGTTCGGTGCGGGCCGGTAAGGCCGACATCGTCTACTACACGGGCTACTACGCCGAGGCCAGCCAGCTCATCAAGGACCTGCGCGGCAACGGCTTCACCGGCAAGATCGTCGTCGGCGACGGCGCGACCGACGGTCCGCTGCTCGAGAATCTGACCCCCGCGCAGTCCCGCGACGTGTACGGCACCGCACTCATCTTCCCGGAGTTCCTGCCGGAGCTGGCCGACTGGTCGAAGCGCTACCAGGCGGCCTTCGGCGCCCCGCCGGGACCGTCGACGGTCGAGGCGTACGACGCGGTGAACGTCGCCCTCGACGCCGTGAAGCGGGCGGGCAGCACCGATCGCGAGGCGGTCCGCAAGGCGATCGCGGCCACCGACCTGGCGGCGATGAGCGGCCCGCTGAGCTTCAACCCGGACGGCACCCGCACCACGCCCAAGTTCCTGCTGCTGCGGGCCGAGAACGGCAAGTTCGGCCTGGAACCGACCGCCCGCTGACCGGCGGAGCGGCCGACGTCACGGACGGCGGTAGATGCTGATCGAGTGGCCCACCGAGTCGATCGGTGCGCCGCTGCCGGCGATCAGGGCCCGGGTGCGGCCGGTCGCGCCCGCGATCGTGGAGTCCGAGACCACCAGCAGCCCACGCACCTCGGCCGGCGGCACTCCGCGCGGGTCCTTCGCGTCGATACCGTACGCGGCCGGCACGCCCGCGCCCTTGTACAGCAGCCAGACCGGCTCGCCGGGGTAGCGCTCGCGCAGCCGGTCGGCGACGCGACCCAGGTCCTGCCCCCAGTCGACGTTCGAGTCGTGTAGCCGCAGGTGGGTCTTCGCCGGACCGCCGAAGGCCTCGTTCGAGTACGGCAGGTAGTACGGGAACGTGCGTACCGAGCTGACCGCGACGAACGCCACCAGCGCCGCGGCCGTGACCCGGGTCCAGCGCGGGCGCAGGGTCACCACGGCCGCCGCGGCCACGGCCAGGAAGACCGGCAGGAAGATCGCGTACCGGCTGCCGTAGTTGCGGGCGCCCGTCATGGCCACGAGGAACAGGATCGCCGGCGTCACCAGCACGTACAGGGCCGCGACCCGCAGCCGGGCCACGGTCAGCATGGTGACCGCGCCGGCCAGCCACAGCACCAGCATGCCCAGCGGAGTCTTCACCAGCATCGCCGCGGGCAGGTAGTACCAGCGCGAGCCCCGGTACGCCTCGCCGAACAGGAAACCGTTGAACGTCTGCTTCTCGAAGCCGAACTGGATCCGCATGCCGTCGCGGTACGGCTCCGGCAGCGGCACCAGGTTCACCAGCGTCCGCTTCACCCCGTGCAGCTCGGGCAGGCCGATCGGGGTCAGGAAGTGCAGCGTCGGGTCGACGACGAGGTAGCTGACCCACACCACGGCGAGCGCGATCAGCCCGATCCCGGCCGCGGCCACCACCCCGCGCAGCCGTCTGACCGCCAGGAACGCCAGGAACATCAGCACCGGCACCGCGGGCAGCGCGCTCATCCGGGTGGCCAGGGCAGCACCGAGCGCCAGCCCGGCCAGCGGCAGATACAGCTGCGGGCGGTTCCGGGCCCGCCAGAGCAGCCACGCGGCGGTCAGCAGGAAACCGGCCGCCGGCACGTCGAGGGTGGCCAGCGACCCGTGCGCGATCAGATCGGGCGAGAAGGCGTACAGGGCCAGGGCGAGCAGCCCGCCCACCGGTCCCACCAGGTCGCGGGCGAAGGCGAACACCACCAGGCCGAACAGCAACGTCAGGATGATCATCGGGAGCCGGGCGGCGAACATCAGCTCGTACGGGTCGTTGCCGGCCTCGTAGAGCACGTACCGGCCCAGCTCGGACTGGTTGCCCCGGTAGCGCGGATCGACGTGCGGATCGGCGAACGCGAGCCCGGCCGCCATGATCAGCTTGCCGAGCGGCGGATGCTCGGGGTTGTAGCGCAGGCTGTGCTGCTGGACGTAGGTGATGGCCGCGCCGACGTAGACCGGCTCGTCGATGGTCGGCGTCTGCTGCACCGACGTGACCACCATCGCGGCCGCCATCTGACCGAGCATGACCACGATGAGCAGAGCCACCAGCCACCGTCGGTGACGCCGGGGCGCGGCAACGGCAGCGGGCTGCGACTCATCGACGTCCACGGTCATCCGCAGAACCTATCCGGGCCCGGTGGCCGGACCTCGCCGGGGCAGCGGCCGGGTGCCGTGGCGCACTAGGGTCCCGGCATGTCCACCGTGGCACCCCGGACCCCGCCCGCGGCGGCTGCCGGGCGGTCCCCCGCGACCCGGATGATCCAGCCGCTGGTGGTCGCCACGACGTACCGGCGGGGCGCGTTCCTGCTGCTCGGTGGCGTCCTGCTGCTGCCGTACGGGTTGGTCGGGGTGGGCCTGGCCCGGCTGGCGGCCGACGACGGCACGCCGAGCACCACGACGAGGGCGACCGGCGTGCCGT
>NZ_JBEZGQ010000783.1:0-4076 GCF_040650095.1 Actinoplanes sp. NPDC048791
CGCCGCGCTGCACTGGTCGGACAGCGCCCTGGCCCTGGCCGACGAGTTCGACCTGCCGGCCGTGCGCCTGGCCGCGCTGCTGGAGAAGGGCTCGACCCTCACCGAGCGCCCGCAGACCGCCGCCGAGGGCCGGGAGATCCTGTCCGGCCTCGTCGACGAGGCCGAGAAGGCCGGCGAGTGGGTGCTGGCCGCCCGCGCCCTCAACAACCTGGTGCACGGCGAGCCGCCCACCTCACCGGCCGAGCACGCCGAGACCCTGGAACGGATGCGGCTCGACGCCGAGCGGGCCGGCTTCGAGTCGCTCGCCGTGGCCACGAACTTCCAGGGCCGGGCCCGGCTGGCGATCCGGGCCGGCGATCTGGACGCCGCGATCGCGGCGCAGGAGTGCGGAGCCGCGCAGGACCGCGGCTACCGGCGCCGGGGCCGCTGGGCCGACTACCACGGGGTCTTCCTGGCCGGGCTCTACCTGGAGGCCGGCGAGCTGGACCGGGTCGAGGAGCTCATCACCGACCTGGCGGCGCTGACCGACAACCCGCCGACGACGATCCCCGGCCTCGCGTTCAACCTCGCCTGCCGCCGCGCCGACCTGCCCCGCGCCGAGGCGGCCCTCGACGAGCTCGTCACCACCATGGTCGAGGAGAACTGGCACAGCGGTGAGCAGGCCCACGACCTGATCTCCGCCGCCCTGGAGATCGGCCTGCCGCCGCACCAGCTCGACCGGATGGCCGCCGCGCTGCTCGACGAGGACGTGTGGGACGCCTATCGCACCCTGGTCGACGCCCAGCTCGCCGAGGCACGCGGCCGGCACGCCGAGGCGCTCACCGGCTATCTGTCCATCACCGAGGCGCACATCCTGGGGCCGGCCAACCGTGGCACCGTCCGCGTCGGCGCCGCCCGCTGCCTCCTCGCGGAGGACCGGCGCGAGGAGGCCACCGCGCAGGCCGAGGCGGCCGCATCCCTGCTGGCCGGGTGGCGGGGCTGGCGGGTGGATCAGCTCGCCCGGGTACGCGCCCGGCTCGGCATGGCCCCGGTCGACGCGCCACCGGCAGTGACCGGGCCGGCCGCGCTGACGCCCCGCGAGCGCGAGGTGGCCGTGCTGATCAGTGACGGGCTGACCAACACGGAGCTGGCCCGGCGCCTCTACATCTCACCGAAGACCGCCGCCGTGCACGTGTCGAACATCCTGCGCAAGCTGGGCGTCTCGTCGCGTACGGAGGTGGGCGACCTCGTCGGGCGGCACTGACCACGGTGGTCAGTGCGGATACACGCGCGGGATGCGGGGCGAGATCTCGGCCCGGAACTTCTCGATCCGGCCGGTCACCTGACGCCGCCCCCAGGTGTTCTCGAGGCGGTCGAGGTAGAGGCACCGGGCAGCAAGCTTGTCGAGGTCGACGGTGAAGTACATGGCCATCAGCGGATTGACGAACAGGGTGCTGCCGCTGGTGCGCCGGGTGAACTGGACGTCGCCGAAGTCGCCCCGGGTGGCCGCGGCGATCTGGCCGTGGACGATCGTCGGCCGCTCGGGCGTGGCGGCCTGGGCATGGGCGACGGCGTCGCGGTACAGCTCGGCCTCGCGGCTCGCGCCGGGGATGGACAGGGCCCCGAGATAACCGCCGTCCCGGTCGAGGGCGGCGAGGTTCTCCAGCACCTCGACATGGTTGACGCCGTCGTGGGCGTCGATCCCGAAACCGAGACAGGTCACCAGCTTCACGGCCACGTCCAGGCCGGCCACCGCGGCGAGGCTGGTGATGTCCTCCACCGGTGTGCCGAGGTTGCTCTCGTCGCCGCGCAACAGGATGTCGGTGCCACCGTCGACCAGCACCACCGCGTCGATGTCCAGCTGGTCGATCAGGTGCCGGTAGCCGTCCCGCAGGCGTTCGACCCCGAGCGGCGGGAACGCGTACACCGTCGAGGGCAGGTCCTGATCCGCCAGCCACCGGGCCAGCGTGCGCTCGGGGAAGTACCAGTCCGTGCTGGCCGAGCCGGGCGTCACCACGGCGACGTTCTCCGCCGCCCAGCTGTCCCGGTCGAGCAGGACGAGCTCGGAGAAGGACAGGTTGGCCAGGTGCACCTGGACGCCGCTGCGCCACAGGGCCAGGGCCAGGGGCAGGCCGGCGTACACGTCGAACCCGCCGCCGGCCCCGGCGATCAGGACATTGCGGGCCGGAGCCAGCGCGGCGAACAACGGCGGGGTGGTCAACGAGAAGGTGCCGGATTCGATCACGGCCCCATGATCCGGCCACCGCCGGGGGAATCCCAAACCGTCCGCGTGGGCAGGGCAGCCGGAGCCACCCCGCCCACGGGCGGTCACTTCGCCGGCGTCAGCGGCGACTCCGGGATCAGCGTGGCGACCGGCGGGCGCTGCTTGCCGGTCGGCGTGGACAGGGTGGTGGCCTCGCCCGGCGGCGGCAGCGGCTCGGTGAACGGCTGCACCGAGTCCGTGCAGACCGTGCCCTTGGCGGGCGGCGTTCCGGTCAGCAGATAGTTGTCGATCGCGGTGGTGGCGCACACGCCCGAGCCGTACGCGGTGTGCCCCCAGTTGTTGCTCGACAGCAGCCGCGAGTTCGGCAGCAGCCGGCTCGACGAGACGGCTCCCTGGTAGTTCGTCGCCGGGTCCCAGAAGTTGCCGACGACCAGCACCGGGGCGGCGGTCCGCTTGGTGAACGGCCCGCGGTAGGCGTCCTCGTCCTGGACCGTCCACGTCTTGTGGGCGCACTGGCTGTCGATCCAGCCCCAGGCGCGGCCGAAGTACGGCGCCTGCTGGTCGCGGCGGGCGGTGGCGGCCGGCCAGAGCTCGGCGTTCGCCGGGTGCCGGCCGTCGGTGCAGATGACGGCGCTGCTCGCCTCGAAGCCGTTCTGGTACGGGAAGTCGTACCCCCGCTTGGTCGCCTTCGCCGCCCGGGCCCGTTCGGTCAGCGCGGCGGTCGAACCCGCGTTCAGCGCCGCCCAGACCTCGGCGGCGATCTCGGTGACCACCTGGCCGGCGTCGGTCCCGTAGAGCGAGCCCAGGATGGCGCTGACGAAGACCGCGTACGTGACGGTGACCGTGCCGCCGTCGCCGTCCGGCAGTTCCAGCGGCTTCGCGCGCAGTTGCCGGGCGATGGTCTCGAAGTTCTTGACCGGGTCACCGCCGGCGAAGACGCAGAACTTCTCACCGGCCCGGTCGCAACGCTTCAAGATCTCGATCAGGGCCCGGTACGCGCCGTCGGACGAGCGCAGCCGCTCGTCGAGGATCTGCCGGGTGTTGCCGACCCAGGCGGTCGGGTTGAGCACGCCGTCCACGGTCAGCGCGCGGAACCGGTCCGGGAACATGTTCGCGTAGTACTGGCCGAGGGCACTGCCGTAGCTGAAGCCCAGGTAGTTGAGCTTGCGGTCACCCACCGCGCGGCGCATGACGTCCATGTCGCGGGCCACCTCGGCGGTGGACATCGCGCCGGACAGCGGCCGGCCGGTGGTGGAGCAGGCCTTGCCCAGCCGCTTCGAACCCTGCACGTACCGCTGCTCCTCGGTCTTCGTGACCGGGAACGGCACGTTGAGCAGATCGAGGACCGCGGTCTGGTCCTTGACCGACTTGAAGCAGCGGAGGTTCGCGCTGGCCCCGATGCCGCGGGGGTCGACGCCCACGATGTCGAAGCGCTGGAGCAGCGAGTCGCTGAGGAAGTACGGCGCGAACTGCACGAAGTCGGTCGCCGATCCGCCCGGACCGCCGGGGTTGAGGAACAGGCTGCCGATCTTGTGCTTCTGGTCCTTGGCCTTGATCCGCAGCACGGCGATCTCGGTGGTGGGACCCTTGGGCTGGTCGTAGTCGAGCGGCAGCTGAGCGGTCGCACACTCGGCGATGTCGTAACACTTGTACCAGCCGAGCTTGGGCGTGGGCACGGCGTCGACCCGCCGGCTCTCCGCCTTGCTGGTGCGCTCGGCGGCCGGGGCGGCCGACCCCGGCGCGGCGGCGGGGGCGGGCAGCCCCAAGGGCGCCCCCGCGTCGGGCACGAGTAGGTGCGGCGTCAAATAGAAACCGCAGACCCCGAGGAGCGGGGCCCCCGGCGCCGGGGGCGCGGCCCCCCGCCAAGAAGAGA
>NZ_JBEZGQ010000784.1:0-4063 GCF_040650095.1 Actinoplanes sp. NPDC048791
TTCGCCCACACCTGAGCTCCCGGGAAGTGCGCCGGGATCCCCGCGGCCTGGGCGGCGGCCCCGTCCAGGTGGAATCCGCACGGGGTGACCAGCACGATCTCCGGGTCGTCGGCGGCCAGCTCGGCCCAGGTCGTCTGCACGGACCGGGCCCCCGGCCGGGCCGCGACCGGGTCACCACCCGCCGCCGTGACCAGGTCGGGCACCCAGTGCCCGGCGGTGAACGGCGGGTCCACCCACTCCACGACGGCCACCCGGGGACGGGCCCGGCCGGCTACCGCTGATGCGACCGCCGCGAGCCGTCCCCGCAGACTCGTGACCAGTGCCTCGGCGCGTGGCAGCACACCCGCCCGGGCACCGACGGCGAGAAACGTGTCCAGCACCTCGTCCAGCGAGTACGGGTCCAGCGACAGCACGTCGGCCCGGCAGCCCAGGTAGTCCAGCGCGTCGGACACGTGGTCGGAGGGCAGCGCGCACACCCGGCACAGGTCCTGGGTGAGGATGAGGTCGGGCGCGAGCTCCGCCAGCGCGTCGCCGTGCAACGTGTACAGATCACCGCCCGCCGCCAGCTGCTCCTTCACGTACGCGTCGATCTCGCCCGGGTCCATGCCCCGGGTGTCGCGGCCGCCGACCACCACCGTCTTCTCCTGCCGGGCGGCCGGTGGCTCGTCGCACTCGAACGTGACGCCGACGAGGTCGTCGCCGAGGCCGAGGGCGTACACGATCTCGGTGGCGGACGGGAGCAGCGAGACCAGGCGCATGGTCAAGCAGTGTGCCGCAGGATCTCCTCGATCACGACACCCCACACGGCCTGGGGCGGAAACTCGTGGCCCACGCCGGGCAGCGGCACCAGCCGGGCGTCCGGGATCTCGCGGGCCAGCGCGGCCGGATGCGCCATCGAGAGCAGCGGGTCCACGGTGCCGTGCATGACCAGCGTGGGCACGCCGACCGTGCCGAGGCGGTCGCGGACCGGCGGGCCGCAGGCGGCCAGCCAGTGATTGCTGTACGCCGCGGCCGGATCAGTGGTGCGGTCGAAGACCCGCTCGGCGAGCTGCCGCAGGTGAGTCGTGTCCGCGGTGAACGGCCCACCCACCGCCGCCACGCACGCGACGAGCTCGTCCACCGCTGCCGCCCGGTCCGACCAGTCGGTCCGCGGGGGCCGGGGAGGCACCGTCCCGGCCGGCGACTCGTCGATCAGGCCCGGCGTGGTCGAGATCAGCGTCAAGGTGCGCAGCCGGGGCGGGTCCTCGACGGCCAGGCGCTGAGCCAGGCCGCCACCGAGCGACAGCCCCACGATGTGCGCGCGGGCCACCCCCAGGGCGTCGAGCACCCCGAGCGCGTCCTCGGCCATGTCCACCTGCGAGTACGGCGGTGCCCCGGCCGGGAACGACGTCGACCGGCCGGTGTCGCGGTGGTCGTAGCGGATCACGAAGCGGCCACCGTCGGCCAGCCGGCGACAGAACCCGTCCTCCCACCAGTCCATCGACCGGGCGCCGCCGGCGATCAGCAGCACCGCGGGATCGTCGCGCCGGCCGAACGCCTCGAGGCACAGATCCACCCCGTTCGCCGGCACCATCGTCTCGCCCATGGCCGGAGTATTGCCGCGCAGCCTGACAGTTTCCTGCGCCGCGCTGTCCCCCGAAAGACTCACGTTTGCATCGCTCCGGCCCGTGAAGATCATCGCCCGTGTCAGGGTCGGGCCGTGCCTCTGCCCGATCTCGCCACCTACACGCCGCACCGCACGGTCACGGACGCCACCTTCGAGGGCGTCGCCGTACCGGGCTTGCGGGCCGAGTTCTTCCACCGCGCCGAGGGTGAACGGGTGGCCTCGGCCGGCCGCTACTCGCTGGGCGGCCGGGACCTGCTGCTGGCCTGGGGATGGACCGACGAGCCGGACTGCCGGTTCTCGTCCGTCCGCGATCCCGACGGGTTCTGGCATCCGGAGACCACGGGCTGCCCGGTGGTGGAGATCCTGCGCGACGGCGCGGCGCCGGACGCGCCGGTGACCGGGCTGGCGCTGCGCACCCCGGCCGGTCAGTGGATCACCGCCGACCGGGCACCGGCCCGCGCCCGCTGACAGCCGGTCAGCGCAACGCTCCCGAGACGAGATCACAGGCGGACGGCAGGCACGTGCTCCAGTAACCGAAGTTGTGCCGGCCGCCGGTGTACGAGCCGGCCGCCCTGGGTTGCGGCAGGGCCCGTTCCAGCGCCCGTACGTCGTTGAGCAGGCCGTCGTCGGTGCCGCACCAGAGCCCGACCGGCACCCCGCGCAACGCGGCGGCGCCGGCGAAGACCTCGTCACCGGGGGAGACCGCCGGCGAGAACGCGGCCACGGCCCGCACGAAGCCGGGAAAGGTCTGCGCCAGCAGCAGGGCACCGTACCCGCCCATGGACCAGCCGCACACCGCCAGCCGGTCGGTGGCGAAACCGCGTTCGGCGCACCAGGCCGGGATCTCCTCGTGCACCATCCGCTGCGGGTCGTCGGCCCCGGACGGCCGCCAGGAGAGCCGGCCCCCGGTCGCACCGGCCAGCACGAACGGCGCGTTGCCCCGCCGGACCGAGTCGGAGGCGAACCGGCCCAGCCCGAGCGCGGGGAAGTCGGCGGCGGTCTTCGACGCGCCGTGCAGAACCAGCAGCACCGGCAGGCCGCGGCCGTCGCCGTACCCGGCCGGCACGGCGGTGTAGAAGTCGACCGTCCGGCCGCGGGCGGCTGATCGCCGCTGCTCCAGCCGCTCGTCACCGAGCGGGGCCCCGGGGATCACCGGTACGGCGGAGCCGCGCCGCTGGTACCAGCCACTGACGGCCGCGACACCCGCTGCCGCGCCGGCCCCGGCCAGCAGGGTCCGCCTTCTCACCCGATCTCCATTGCCCGTTCAACGGCGCCGCGGCACCTAAGTGACGGTGCCCTGCCCCCGCTTCGGATTCCGCATCACCCAGCCGCGCGTTACCGTATCGGAAACAGAAGCACTCGGGGAGGGACGGGAACGCGATGACGGTGCCGAGACCGGGACTGCCGGTACGCGGATCGAGCACCGGGCGTCCGCTGATGGCGGCGCTCGACCTGTTCGGCCGGCGCTGGAGCCTGCGCATCGTGTGGGAGCTGCGGCACGGTGCGCTCGGCTTCCGGGCGTTGCAACAGCGCTGCGACGACATGTCCTCCAGCGTGCTGCGGCAACGGCTGTCCGAGCTGGTCGAGGCCCGGATCGTCGCGCAGGAGGCCGGCACCGCGTACGCGCTCACCGAGCTGGGTCTGGCCGCGTACAAGGCGCTGCGGCCGCTGGTCCGGTGGGCCGACGACTGGGCGACAGCCCTCGAGGACGACGCCTCGTGACCAGGATCGCCCCGGTCGAGCCCCCGTACCCGCCGGACGTGGCGGCCCAGCTGGAGTCGATGATGCCGCCCGGGGTGCCGCCGATCGGGCTGTTCCGCACCCTCGCCCGCAACCTGCCGATGACGGCCGCGATGAGCGGATGGGGCCGCTACGAGCTGGGACCACGGCTGTCGCTGTCCATGCGCGAGCGGGAGATCGCCATCGTGCGCACCTGCGCGCGGTGCCGTTGCGAGTACGAATGGGGCGTACACCTGAAGTTCTTCGCCGAACGCGTCGGGCTCACCGGGGACCAGATCCGCTCCTTGACGGCCGGGTCCGCCGATGACCCGTGCTGGGCGGTGGCCGCTGAACGCGCGGTGATCCGGGTCGTCGACTCGCTCTGCGACACCGGCGACGTCAGCGACCAGCTGTGGGCGGAGGCGCGGGAGGCGTTGGCCGAGCCCCAGCTGCTCGACCTGCTGCTGCTCTGCGGCTGGTACCACGCGATCAGCTTCACCGCCCGAGCCGTCCGGGTCGCCCTGGAGCCGGGCGCTCCCCGCTTCGCCGACGTCGCCGCCCCCTGACGCTCACGGGTGCCAGTCGGCGTAGCGGGCCATCGATCGCAGCGCCAGGCGCGGCGGCGTCCAGCGGATCGCGGTGTTGCGCGCGGCGACCAGCAGCGGCTGGGTGAGCTGCTGGCCGAAGCGCCCGATCCGGTACGAGGCCCGGGCGACCGACTGCGACCGGGGCCGCCGC
>NZ_JBEZGQ010000785.1:0-4057 GCF_040650095.1 Actinoplanes sp. NPDC048791
GTCGCCGCGCTGGCCGCCGCCCTGGCCGACGCCGGCATCGCCCGCGACGAGCTCGCCGACTCCCGGGTCCGCCAGGTCGCGGTGCCGATGCCCGGCGCCGCCCCGCGCACGGCGTACGAGGTCGTCGTGCTGAGCAAGGACGCCGACCACCCGCTGGGCTACACGACCTACATCGACGCCCGCGACGGCAAGGTGCTGCTCCGCGAGAATCTCGTCAACTTCGCCGAGGACGACCCGCACTGGAAGGTCTTCCCGGCCACGCCGACCGCGGCCGGCACCGACACCCGGCAGACGTGGTGCGCGACCACCGCGCCCGGCTGCGCCCGCCAGGTGCTCGACCCGGCCACCGGCAAGCCCTGGGACATCGACCCGGCCACCGGCACGCCGACCTTCACCAGCAGCGGCAACTCGGCCGACTCGGTGCGGCTGTGGGGCAACGGGAACCCGGCGGTGCCCGCCGCCACCCGGCCCGACCGCGAGTACGTCTACCCGTTCACCAACCAGTGGAACACCCGCAAGTGCGACCCGAACGCGCTGACCTCGCCCGAGCAGGCCGACGCCGACGCGGCCACCGCGAACCTGTTCGCCATGCACAACCGGATGCACGACTGGTCCTACCGGCTCGGCTTCACCGAGGCCACCTGGAACCTGCAGAAGACCAACGTGCTGCCGTACGGCAAGGGCGGCGACGCCGAGCGCGGCAACGCCCAGCAGGGCGCGGCCACCGCGACCACGCGCAACAACGCCAACCAGGCGACCCCGCCGGACGGCATGCAGCCGACCACGAACATGTACATGTGGCAGCCGTTCGCCGGCAGCGCGTACCCGCCGTGTGTCGACGGGGACTTCGACATGACGGTGATCGGGCACGAGTACACCCACGCGATCAGCAACCGGATGATCGCCGGGCCGGACAGCGGCATCAGCTCCAGCCAGGGCGGGGCGATGGGCGAGAGCTGGTCCGACCTGCTGGCGATGGAGTACCTGTTCGAGAGCGGCTACACCCCGCGGGGGAACACGCCGTACGTCACCGGCGCGTACGTGACCGGGGACGTGAGCACGGGCATCCGCAACTACGACATGAGCACCAGCCCGCTCAACTACTCGAACTACGGCTACGACCGCGGTGCGGCCGTGCACGCCGACGGTGAGATCTGGAGCGCCACGAACTTCGACGTGCGGCGCGCCTTCGTCACCCGGTACGGCTCGGGCACCCGGGCCCTGCAGGAGAGCTGCGCGTCCGGGGCGACACCGGCGACCGAGTGCCCGGGCAACCGGCGCTGGGCGCAGCTGGTGTTCGACTCGTACCTGCTCGCGGCGACCGGCTCGATCAGCATGCTCGACATGCGCGACAACATGATCACCGCCGACGCGCTGCGCTTCGACGGGGCGAACGCCGACCTGCTGTGGAACGCGTTCTCCGCTCGCGGCATGGGCGCCGGTGCGTCCAGCGGGCCGTCGGACACCGACCCGGTGCCCAGCTTCGCGTCGCCGTACGCCGACAACGTCGAGGTGACGTTCAAGGCGCTGGGTGAGGCGGCGGGCAAGCCGGTCCGGCTCTACGTCGGCGACCACGAGTTCGGCACGACGCCGATCGCCGACACCGACCCGGCCACCGACCTGCCGGCCACGGTCACGCTGGCCCCGGGCACCTACAAGTTCCTCGCCATCGGCGCGGGCTTCGGCCACAAGCGGTTCACCCAGACCGTCTACCCGGGTGTCACCGCGACGGTCGGCGTGGTCATGCCGGCCAACCTGGCCTCGGCCACGTCCGGCGCCACGATCACCGGCGACGGCACCAACCTGGGCCGGCTCACCGATGACGCCGAGAACGCCGCGTGGTCCGCCACCGGCGGGGCGGCGGGCCGCCAGGTCACCGTCGACCTGCCGGCCGACACGGCCAAGCTGGTCTCCCGGGTGCAGCTGAGCACCTTCCCGGGTCCGGGCGCCACGACCGCGTCGATGTACAGCACGGTGCGCCAGTTCGAGATCCTCACCTGCAACGCGACCGCGGGTGCGGACTGCGCCACCGACGCCGGCTACAAGGTGGCGTACGCCAGCCCGGCGAACGCCTTCGACACCGGCTCGTTCCGGCCGAAGGTGCCCAACCTGCTGATCAAGTCGTTCTCCGTCCGCCCGACCCTGGCGACCCACGTGAAGCTGCGCGTGGTGACCAACCAGTGCACGGGCAACCCGCTGTACGCCGGCGAGCAGGAGAACGACCCGCGCAGCGCCAGCGACTGCGCGACCGCCGCACCCGCCGCCGCCAACGTGGTGGCCGCGGAGTTCGAGGTCTTCAGCAGCTGACCCGCACGGTCCGAGGAGGTACGCGGTGGCGGCCGCGTACCTCCCGGCGCCGGAAGTGTCGTACCGGTGTGGTCAGCTTCCGGGCATGGGTGTCTTGTGCGACTACTTCCGCGCCGCGGACGACGCGGCGGCGATCAGCCTGATGGAGCAGACCGACGGCGGTCCCGTCGCGGTGGCGGGTGACGGCCGGCTGGACGCGATCGACCTGAAGGGCCTCGAGCCGCATGTGATCCTCGGCCAGCTCGTGGCTCTGGCCGCCGGTGTCCCGTGGCATCCCCACGTGGTCGGCACCGAGCTGCTCTGGAGCGGCGGCGACGAGGGTCCCTGGATGATGTCCATCGAGGACACCACCCGGGACACGCTCGCGGCCATCGCTCCCGGTGCGCGGACGAGCGAGCTGTCGGCGCAGTGGGGCCGCATCGAGGAGCTGGCCTCGTCGGGCCCGTTGCCGCCGGAGCACCTGGTGCCGATCATCGAGGAGATCGCCGGCCTGGCCCGGCGCGCCCGCGACGCCGGCGAGCACCTCTACTGCTGGTGCTGCCTGTAGGCGCCGCGAGGGCGGGCCCTACGGGATCGGGCGCCGCATCGAGTAGGTGACCCCGTGCAGCCGGTGCGGCTCGTTGATCACATGGATCGCGGCCCGGTCGTACGCCTGCCAGCCCGCCGCCCCGGCCCGGTTGAGGTGACGCAGGTCGTCGAAACGCTCGTCGGTGCCCCAGCGCAGCGTCCCACCCGGGTGGTGGAACGTGGCCGTCCAGTCCATGAACCTGTCGGCCCCGAAGGTGCCGGCCGCCCGGTACTCGAGTCGTGCGTACTCCCAATTCGTCACAGTCATGATTATCACTGGTGATCGCCGGACCGCACGCCCCGGCAGGCCCGACCCCGGCTCAGGAAAACCGCCCGGCCGATCCTCAACCGGGTCACCGCCGCGCCGATAAGCGGGGACATGCAACCGGTAGCGCGAATCGGCATCCTGGGCACGGGTTCCTACCTGCCCGAGCACGAGGTCACCAACGAGGCTCTGATGGAGCTGGTGACCGACACCACACCGGAGTGGATCTCCCGTCGCACCCTGATCGAGGCCCGCCGCTTCGCCGCCCCCGACGAGGCGACCTCCGACCTGGCCACCAAGGCCGCGCTGGCGGCGCTCACCCGGGCCGGGATCGACGCCGACCGGATCGACTACCTGATCGTCTCCACCTCGACCGGTGACTCGCCGCAGCCGCCCACCGCCTCGCTCGTGCAGCACGCCATCGGCGCGCACCGGGCGGCCGCCTTCGACATCAACGTCGTCTGCGCCGGTTTCATCTTCGGCCTGGCCCTGGCCGACAGCCTCGTCGCCACCCGGCCCGAGGCGGTCGTCCTGGTGGTCGCGGCCGACATCTACTCCCGGATCCTCGACTTCGGCGACCGGCGCACCGCCATCCTGTTCGGCGACGGGGCCGGGGCCGCCGTGGTCGGTGCCGTGCCGGCGCCGTACGGGCTGGTCGACGTCGAGCTGATCACCCGCGGCGACGCCAACGAGCTCATCCACGTCAAGGCCGGGGGCAGCCGGCTGCCCGCGTCCGCCGAGACCGTGGCCGACGGCGACCACTACTTCCGGATGAACGGCCGCGGGGTGCGCGACTTCGTGCTGGCCGGGGTGCCGCCGGTGCTGGCCGACCTGCTCAAGCGGGCCGGGGTCACGCCCGGCGACGTCGACCACTTCGTGCCGCACCAGGCCAACGGCATGATGATCGGCGAACTCGTC
>NZ_JBEZGQ010000786.1:0-4047 GCF_040650095.1 Actinoplanes sp. NPDC048791
CCGGGAGGGTGCCCACCGGGGCGGTGGTGATCGTCTCGCCGGCCGGGATGGTCGGCCCGACCGGTCCGGTCGCGCCGGCGACCGGGGCCGGGGCGGAGCTGCCGGTCAGTGAGATCGCCAGGGCGATCACCGCGATGAGCAGAGCCGCGCCGCCGAGCCAGAGGCCCGGTCCGCCCGGCAGAGCCGCGAGGCGCTGCCGCAGCCGGGACCAGTCGAATCCGTTGTCCGGCTGGGTCACGCCGCGCTCCCGACGAGTTCCTCGGCCGGGGCCGGCGCCCTGAGCGGCACGGTGTTCGCGTACGGGTGGTGGATGCCTTGCCGGCGCCGGCGTACTCCGAGCACCGCCGAGCCGATGATCAGCAGGACGATGGCCACCCACAGCATGGTCATCGGGCTGGCGTAGTGCCGGAACCGGATCCAGAACGAGCTGGTGTCGTGCCAGGCCGAGATCGTGTTCTGGTCGATGTCGACGTCACCGCGGGCCCGCGAGTGGTCCAGCGCGCTGGGTCCCACCCCGGCGACCACGTTGTAGCTGACCTTCGAGCCGCCCGTGGCGTCGACCAGGGCGATGCCGTGGTTGGTGGCGCCCTCGACGGTGTTGCCGCGGACCTCGGCGACCGAGCTGCGGACGTAGATGCCGTTGTCGGCGTCGCTGACCACGTTGCCGGTGATCAGCGCGTTCGTCACGCCGTCGCGGACCGCGATGCCCTGGCGCCGCTGGTCGCTGACCTGGTTGCCGTTGATGGCCACGCTGTCGGCACCCTCGCGGGCCACGATGCCCATGTCGCTGCCCACCACCGTGTTGTTCTGCACGGCGATGTTCAGCCCGCCGATGACCTCGATGCCGTAGTGCGCGTTGTAGCGGGCCACGCTGTTGGTCACCGAGTTGTTGCCGTAGCTGCCCACGAACTCGCCGGAGGCCGACGCGCCGGTGGCCAGCGGCAGGCCGTTGATGGTGAAGCCGTTGCCGCCGTTGCCCTGGGCGGTGCTCGCGCTGACCCGGACCTGCTGGGCCGCCCGGGAGAGCACGATGCCGTCGCCGCCGTTGTCGATCGAGACCACCCGCTGGATGTCCGCGCTGGAGGCGAAGCGGTGCAGCACCAGGCCGTCCTGCAGGCTGCGGGCGATCGTGGTGTCGCTGATGGTGATGCCGTTGGCGCTGGAGACGAACAGCCCGAACGCGTTGCCGCTGATGCTGGCGTGGTCGATCTTGCCGGAGACGTACGACAGGCCGGGCACGTCGAAGCGGGTGTCGGGCGCGGCCAGATTGCCGCTGGGCTGGGCGAAGACGTCACCGGCACCCGGTGCGGCGTCCGCCGCCGCGTCCGTGGCGAGCCGCTCGGCCTTGGCCTCGTGGCGCTGGGTCTTGGTCAGGTGGGTCGGACCGTCCACATCGCCGGTGTTCGGCCGGTCGGTGCCGGTCAGGCTGACGCCCGCGGTGCGCCCGCTCCAGAACCCCAGATCCGAGACCTGGGCGTACGACATGGCGAACTGCCCGCCGATGGCCCGGAGGTAGGCCCGGCCGTCGTCGACCCGGGTGTCCGGCAGCCCGGTCCGGACGTCCCAGCTGGTGATCTTCGTGGGCGCCTGCGGGGTGCCCTCGACCGTGAGGCCGCCGCCGAAGGACACGATGGACACGAAACCGTTGGTGGTGCTGGCCATCCGCAGGGTCAGGCCGCCGGGGTTGCTCAGCCGCAGCTTCGCCCCCGAGTTCAGGTAGATGTTCTCGGTCAGCAGGTAGCTGCCGTCGGCCTGCCGCACGAAGGTCTGCGGCGCGAGCTTGAGCAGATCGGTGACCGTGTACGGCTCCCGCTGCTGGGTCAGCACCAGGGTGTACCCGTCACCGGTGTCCAGCCGGTACGGCTTGGCCCAGCCGATGCCCCGGGTGGGCGCCACGGCGGTGACGGCGCGTACCTGGGTCAGCCGCCGGTCCTCACCGGCGACCAGAGCGGCCTGCTGCTCGGCGGCCTCGGCGGTGGTGCCGGCGTCCATCGCGCCCTGCGGGTCCGCGGCGGCCGGGGCGGCCAGGGCGAGGGAGGCGGTGCCGAGCAGTACGGCGGCCAGCCCGGTGAGCCCGGTACGGGTCGGCTTCATGCGGAGACCCCCTGTCCGGCGAGCACGGCGACGGGCTCCTCGGTCGTCTCTGCGGCCGGCACGGTGGTACGGGTGGCGGTCAGAGTCGCCGAGCCCTGGCCCTCGCCGCCGACGCTGTCCGCCGTACGGGTCAGCCAGCCCTGCTTGTTCATGGTCACGAAGGCGTAGAGCTTGATCGGCAGCGCGATGAAGATGACCACCAGCGCGGTCACCGGCAGCAGCAGGATCTCCTGCGGGTGCCGGCGCAGGTGCGAGTAGCCCCGCACGCCGCGGCCCAGCAGCAGCCAGATCAGCGCGAGCCCGAGCGAGTGCAGCGTCAGCTCCAGGCGGCTGAAGATCAGGTACGCCAGCGCCATGCCCATGGTCACCGGGGTGAGCAGGATCTGCAGCACGGTGATCTTGGTGACCATCGGCTGCTTCCAGAGCCAGCCCTTCCACAGCGCCGTCAGGTACGTGCGGTAGGAGTTGCGGCTCCACCGGACCCGCTGCTTGACGAACGCCGAGAACGAGGACGGGAACATCGAGATCGCCCGGGCCGACGACTGGTGCACGGTCTTGTAGCCGGAGGCCAGGACCAGCCAGGTGAGCCGCCCGTCGTCGCCGGCGACGCAGCGCCGGCCGAGGAAGAATTCGTCCTCCAGGTGGGTCAGCACCGGCGCGATGGCCGAGCGGCGGTAGGCGGCGGTACGCCCGGACAGGCAGGCCACCGCCCCGGCCCGGCCCATCGCCGGCACGTAGTCGTAGTAGCGCAGGTTGACCAGCCAGTCGGCGATCCGCCGCCAGATGCTGGTGGTGCGCTGGTAGACGTTCTGCTGCGTGCCCACCCCGCCGACAGCCGGGTCCACGAAGGGCATCTGCACGGCCGCGAGCAGTCCGGGCTCCCAGCGGGTGTCGGAGTCGGCCAGCACGACCAGCTCACCGGTGGCCGCCCGGACGCCGACGCCGAGCGCCGAACGCTTGCCGCGGTGCACGAACGGGATGACCCGCAGCCGCGGGTCGGTGACGGCGGCGAGGCGGGCGAGCACCTCGGTGTCCTCGACGTCGGGGACGATGATGACCTCGTACGGGTCCTGCGACAGCCAGCTGTCCAGGCACTCGATCAGGATCTCGGGGTCCTCGCGGTAGGCCGGGACGACCACGGAGACGGTGGTGCGGAAGTCGTTGACGACGGGCCGGGCGAAGCGGGACAGCACGGCCCGGTAGAGCCAGAGAAGCCAGACGAAGATCCCGGCGAGGCCCAGCGGCATGACGTCGCGCCACGACGTCGAGCCCGCTGCCTCGACGATCCAGGACCAGATCACGTCGAAGAAGTGAGACATGGGTGTTACTCCCTTGAGCCGTACAGCGCATGTGGATGCGGAGGGGTCTCACCTGCTCGGGCGGCGCCGCGAGGGGGAACTCGGGCGCGCGGGATCCACCGGGGGTACGCGGTGGGAGCAGGGAGCGGGCCGGTGGCGGCGTTGCCACGGGCGACAGGTAGGTCAGGAACTCCGGGGGTACGGAGAGCTGCTACCGGCGCGACCGGCTGTGCGGGAGTGGTGGTGCGGGCGCCGGGCAGGGAGGCCGTCGGCGCGTGGTGCGGGCTGCGTTGCTCATGAGCGATCTCCTTGGAAGAACCAAGGACGTCGGTTTCGCCGCTGGCTCCCCGCCGGACATGGGCGACCAACTCGCCCGGCGGATCTTCACCTCGCCCACGACTCGGGATGAGTCGTTCGGGAATATCCTGTCATTTACCTATTTGTCGGTCGTCGGCCGAACGGTCAGCCTTTCCGGGCGACCCGGTACGGTGGCTGGTCGCCGGGACGGTCAGAGTCTCGCCGGCATCGATGAAATGTAGGGTGACCGGCATGCTTTCGCGGGCCGGGCTCCTGGCGCTGACTCTCGCCCTCACCGGCCCGCTCCTGGCGGCAGCCGGCCCGGCCGCCGCGGCCACACCCGCCGCGCAGGCGCTCG
>NZ_JBEZGQ010000787.1:0-4031 GCF_040650095.1 Actinoplanes sp. NPDC048791
CGCCGGCCCCCAGCACGATCACGTCGAAGCCGGTGCTCATCGCGGCGCCCCCTCCCTGTACGACGGCGGCGGTGACGGCGAGGGCAACCGCACGGCCCGCTCGGCCGGGCTGGGCAGTTCGGCGCCGAAGGTGGCCCGGTGGCTCGGCGACATCCGCGAGTACTTCCCCAGCACCGTCGTGCAGGTGATGCAGGCCGACGCGATCGAGCGGCTCGACCTGACCCGGCTGCTGCTGGAGCCGGAGATGCTGGCCGCGGTCGAGCCGGACGTGCACCTGGTCGGCACGCTGCTCTCACTCAACAGGGTGATGCCGGAGCGCACCAAGGACGCGGCCCGGCAGGTGGTGCGCAAGGTGGTCACCGAGCTGGAGAAGCGGGTCGCCCAGCAGACCCGGGCGGCGGTCAGCGGCGCGCTGAACCGGGCCGCGCGGATCAACCGGCCGCGGCACGCCGACATCGACTGGGACCGGACCATCCGGGCGAACCTCAAGCACTACCAGCCGGGGCCGGGCACGATCATCCCGGAACGGCTGATCGGGTACGGCCGCCGCGCCACCGCGATCCAGCGGGACGTGGTGCTCTGCGTCGACCAGTCCGGCTCGATGGCCGCCTCGGTGGTGTTCTCCGGGGTGTTCGCGGCGGTGCTGGCCTCGATGCGGTCGTTGCGCACGTCGCTGGTGGTCTTCGACACGGCGGTGGTCGACCTGACCGAGGAGCTGAGTGATCCGGTCGAGGTGCTGTTCGGCACGCAGCTCGGCGGCGGCACCGACATCAACCGGGCCATCGGCTACAGCCAGCAGCTCATCACCCGGCCCCGGGAGAGCATCTTCGTGCTGATCAGCGACCTGTACGAAGGCGGGGTCCGGGAGCAGATGCTGCGCCGGGTGGCGGAGATGAAAACCGCGGGGGTGCAGGTGGTCGTGCTGCTGGCACTGTCGGACGAGGGGGCGCCGGCCTACGACCACGAGAACGCGGCGGCGTTGGCGGCGCTGGGCGTGCCGGCGTTCGCGTGCACACCGGACGCGTTTCCGGACCTGATGGCGGCGGCGATCGAGAGGCGGGACCTGATGGCATTCGCCCAACGCTTCGCCGACCGCTGAGCGGGACAGAGCGCAGAACCAAGTCCCGGCAAGGCTTTCAGTGCGGCGCAGGGAAGGCGGGGCAGGGAAGGCGGGGCCGGCCGGGAAAGCGGCGCAGGGAAGACGGGGCCGACTGGCAGGCGGCGCGAGGAGGCGGTCAGGAAGCGGTGGCTGCGGGACGGCGACGAGCGACGGCTCGCCAAGCAACAACAGCCACCGCCAACGGCAGCGCGGCGTTCGCGAGCAGGATCGGCAGCTCTTCAGCCACGCTGTAGCCGGCCGACCGCACCCCCACGACCAGATTCACCACACACACGACCAGCCACAAAGGACCGAAGACCAGCACCACCAACCCCGCAGCGTCCGGCCCACCCGCCAGCAGAGAGATCAGCAGCCACACCGCAGCCCACAACCCCACCCCGGCAGCCCACAAGAACCAGATCCGTGCCCCGCCCACCTCCGGCGAGTACAGCGATCCGACAACCACAGCAACAACCGCCGGCACCCCGAAGACCAGCCCGAACACCACGATCTCCGCCCGCACCGGATAACCCTCCGACACCACGCCGAGCCACGCGTTCAGCACCGCGATGAAATACCAGAGCGGCACGAACACCCCCGCCGCGATCAGCCCGCGCGGCCCCGGCGCCAGCAGCGCACTCAGCACCAGCGTCACCGCGAACAACAGCAGGCCGGCGGCCAGGAAGCGAGGCAGGCGAGGCATCAGGCGCTGATCGTCATCCGGGTCACGTGCTCACCCGCGACCTGAAAAGTGAAGTGGCTCGGCCCGTTGAAGCCGCCACCACCCACCATCGCCGTCACCACGTACGCGCCGTCCTTGACCGCCACCTCCGTGACGTCGAAGGTCGCGTGCACGCCGATGTTCTCGCCGTCGCTCCACCGCCGGATCGCCTCGTGGCCGTGGAATTCCCGGCCCCAGTCGTCGACCACGCCATCGGCTGCGAACGCCGCGAGGAACGCTTCGGTGTCGCCCGCGTTGGTCGCGTCGAAGACGGCCTGAACGGGCACGGGCAGCAACACACTCATGTCAGCGACGATAACGGCGGCAGGGCTATCGCGGTCAGCACCAGCCCGTCCTCGACCAGATACCGGCCGGTCAGGACCGAAAACGGCCCCGGCACGAGCACCCGCGCGGTGAACGTCGCCGCTTCCGGGTCGAAGCTCACCGCGGCCTCCTCGAAGCCCAGCCACTCCCCCGTCCGCGGCGACCACACCTTGTACACCGACTCCTTCGCGCTGAACAGCAGCCGCTCCCAGCACACCTCCGGCCGCGCCGACGCCAGCCCGGCCAGGTGCGCCCGCTCGTCCGGCGACGCCACCAGCTCCAGCACCCCGTCCGGCAGCGGCCCGTGCTCCTCCGCGTCGATGCCGATGCCGCCGGCCTCCGACGTACGCGCCACCGCGGCCGCCCGGTAGCCGGCGCAGTGCGTCATGCTGCCCACGATGCCGTCCGGCCAGACCGGCGCACCGCGGACGCCCGGCAGGATCGGGGCCGGCGGCACTCCGAGCTCGGCCAGCGCCAGCCGGGCGCAGGTGCGTACCGTCGTGAATTCCTGCTTCCGCTTCGCCACGGCGTTCGCCACCAGCGCGGCCTCGGCCGGGAACAGGGACGCGGGCGGGTCCGAGCGGGTGTGAGCCGTCCGCACGGTCGGCGGCAGAATGCGGTCAAGCACCGGCGAAGAACCCCAGGATCGCGTCGTTGACCGCCGCCGGCTGCTCCAGGTAGCCGTAGTGGCCCGCGTCCGCGATGCGCGCGTACCGGGCCTGCGGGATCGCGTCGGCCAGCTCGCGGCCCCGGGCCGCGGGCGCGATCAGGTCATCGGCGAACGACAGCACCAGGGTCGGCACCCGGATCCCCTGGTACGCCGGCCGCCGGTCGAGGTCCACGGTCACGCCGAGGTGCGCGCGCAAGCCCGGGTCGGCCCAGTCGGTCGGGGACACCTCCATGATGTCCAGCCAGTCCTGTGCGCTCTCCGGATCTTCGAGGGTGCGCGGCGACAGGTTCTGCAGCGCCCGGTTCACCGCGTCGTACTCGGGCGGCAGGGTGACCCCCGAAGCGGTCATCGCCAGATCAGCGGCCGTCATGGCCCGCGACACCACGTCCGGCCGGGCCCGGCTCGCCATCAGCACCGCCTGGGTGACCAGTTCCGGCCGCACCAGCAGCAGTTCCTGCACCACGTAGGCGCCCATCGAGGTGCCGATCAGCCGGCACGGCCCGCCGGCGACGCGTTCGATCACCGCGATCGCGTCGGCCACCAGCTGCTCGACCGTCAGGCCAGGCGTCGCCGGGCCGCTGCGGCCGACCCCGCGGTTGTCCAGGGTGATCGTCCGGTAGCCGGCGGCGGTCAGGGCCGGCACCTGGTGCAGCGCCCAGGTGCGGCCGCGGGCCGCCGAGCCGGGGATGAGCAGGACCGGCGCACCCCGGCCCGACTCCTCGTAGTGGAGGGTGATGTCACCGACACCGATCGCGGGCATGTGCGGAAGGCTAGCCGAGCCGGCGGGGCGGATACTGACGCGATGACCTCCGCGATCCGCCGGCTGGCGGCCGGGCTGCCTCGCGACCCGGGCGTCTACCGGTTCCGCGACGCCCGCGGGCGCGTGCTGTACGTCGGCCGGGCCACCGAGCTGCGGGCCCGCGTCGGGTCCTACGGCGGCGACCTGCGCGACCGCCGGCACCTGCGCCGGATGGTCCCGGCGGTGACCAGGATCGAGGCGGTGGCCTGCGAGTCGGTGCACGAGGCGGCCTGGCTCGAACGCAACCTGCTGGAGGAGTCGCTGCCCCGGTGGAACAGGACGGCCGGCGGCGAGGAAGTCCCGGCGTACCTGCGGCTTGATGCCCGGCCCGCGACGGCCGGCCTGCGCCTCACCCACGAGGCCGGGCCGCCGGTCGCGGGGGTGCGGATCTTCGGGCCGTATCTCGGCGGCACGCGCG
>NZ_JBEZGQ010000788.1:0-4022 GCF_040650095.1 Actinoplanes sp. NPDC048791
GCGGCGACGTCCGGGCGGCGCTCCTGCTCGTACGCGTCCAGATCGCCCCCCTCGCCCAGCCGCCAGGCCAGCGCGCCGGCGTCCCTGATCCCCATGCCCAGCCCCGCGCCGGCGAACGGCGGCATCGCGTGTGCCGCGTCCCCGGCCAGCAGCACCCGCCCGGCCCGCCACCGCTGCGCCATTCGGGCGTGGAAGGTGAACACGGCCGCCCGCTCGACCTCCAGCCGGTCCGGGTCGGTCCAGGGCGCGACCAGCTCGCGGACCGTCTCCGGCCGGACCATGGCCTCGGGCTGCTCGCCGGGCAGCAGCATCCACTCCCAGCGCCAGCGGCCGGGGCTCGACATGGCCACCGCCGGGCGCGCGGGGTCCAGCACGAACGCCACCGTCGGGTTCCCGTCGCTGGTCCCGTCCACCCCGGTCTCGGCCGTGGCGGTGCTCGTCGCGTCCACGACCAGCCAGGGCTGCGCGAACGTGTCGCCGGGGAAGGCGATGCCGGCCCGGGTGCGCACGGTGCCGGACGTGCCGTCACAGCCCACGAGCCACTGCGCGGTGATCCGTCGCCCGTCGTCCAGGACCGCGACGACGTGATCGGCGGACTGCTCGACCTCCTGGACGGACCGTCCGGCGAGCACCTCGACCGAGGGCAGTTCGGCGATGGCGGCGCGCAGGGCGGTCTCCAGGGCGGGCTGGTCGATGCGCACGACCTGCGGGTGCCCGAACGCCTGGGCCCGCTGCGTCATCAGGAACAGCGGCCGCCGGTCGGCGCCGACGGCACCGTTGCGGATCAGCGGCACCGACCAGGCATCGGGCGGGGCCAGCCCGGGGATCAGCGACAGCAACCGGACGGACTCGATCTCCAGCACGGCGGCCCGGGGCTTCGGGTACGGCCGGACGTTCGGCTCGACCACCACGGTCCGGACACCCTGCGCCCCGAGCAGCGCGGCGAGCACCCCACCGACCGGTCCGAGCCCGGCCACCACCACCGCCGCCTCCCGTGTCACCGGGGCAGCCGGACCACGTCGGCGATCACCGCTCCGTCGTCGGTCAGCCGGACCGCGGCCGGGCTGTCGAAGACGATCATGGCGAGCTTGTCGCCCGGACGCCCGATCAGGCCCATGCCCTCGGCGTGGTCGTCGCCCTCGCCGTACGTGATCTCCAGCTCCCGGGTCAGCACCTCGCCGCGCACCACCGCCGGCATCGCCACCCGGTAGGCGCCGTGCCAGCGGTAGATCCGCACCGGGCCGTCCAGGCTCATCGTCGGGCCGGCCAGCACCAGCAGGTCGTCGCCGTCCGGGCACAGGTCACGTACGCCCAGCCCGTCCAGGTCCAGGACGTGCTTGCGGTACTCCAGCCCGTCGTCGAACGGGCGCAGCCGCAGCCGGCCGGGCTCGGCGGGGTCCACGTACGGCCGCAGCTCCAGCACGAACGCCCAGCCGCGCAGCACCGGACCGCGCAGGCCGAGGTAGACCCGGTCGCCGCTGACCGCGATGCCCTCGATGTCCAGCCCGTTGTCCTTGCCGGGGATGGCCAGGAAGGGCGCCAGGTGGGCGTCGTGGCGCAGCAGCGTCCGCAGCCCGTCCCGCTTGTCGAGCTGCGCGGCCCGGTGGTGCTCGCCGTCCACGACGATCTCGCGTACCGGGGTGGGCAGGCCGTCGACCTCGGCGATCGGCAGCCGCAGCAGCACCTGACGGTTCTCCTGGCCCTCGACCCGGGCCAGCCGCCGCAGCGCCTTGTCGCCGTCGTGCCGGACCTTGATCTGCTTGCGGCGCAGGCTGTGCGACCCGACCGCCCACAGGAAGTGCCCGGTGCGGGCCAGGCCCTCGATGTCGGCCTCCTCGTCGGCGTCCGGGCCGGGCAGATCGATGAAGTCGGCCAGCCGGAAGGTCCGCTCGTCGGCGTACTCCGCCGGCTGGGCCGGATCGTCGGCCACCAGGCGCTCGACCGTCGCCGTCTCGTCACCCGCGATCCAGAGCACCCGGCCGTCGACCCGCACCGCGGACAGGTTCGTGTGGGTGGCGGCGGCCCGCGAGAGGTCGCCGAAGCGCAGACGGACCGTGTGTACCAGTGTCATGGCGACCATCGTGGCACCCGCGGTCGCGCTCAGCGCAGCAGATGGCCGACACCACGCACGGTGTGCAGCACCGGCGGCGGCCCGAGCTTGCGGCGCAGCTGGGCGATCAGGACGGAGCTGGTCAGCAGCGCCCCGAAGGAGGAGATCGAGGCCGTCTTCGAGTTCGTGCGCGAGGACAGCGACATCCGGATCGTGCCGGCCGACCACCAGCTCGACGCGTACGTGTGGGCGATCCGGGCCATGCCGGAGAGCGACCGGGTCGGCGACGTGCTCATCGGCAGCGGCGTGGTGACCGAGCTGGAGATGGCCGAGGCGCTGCGGATCCAGCAGGAGCAGGCGGTGCGCAGCGGGACCCAGCCGGTGCCGATCGGCGAGATCCTGGTCGAGCACGGCATCGTCCCGGGCCCGATCGTGGACGCGGCGCTCAACCGCCAGCGCAAGACCACCGAGACCCGCTCGCAGGACACCACCACCATCCGGATCGACGCGGCCCGCCTCGACCGGCTCATCGACCTGGTCGGCGAGCTGGTCATCGCCCAGTCCAGCACCGGGTTGCGCGCGGGCGCCGGCGGCGAGGCCCAGGGCGAGGTGATGCGCCTGGTCGACGAGGTGCGCCACAGTGCCCTCGCCCTGCGCATGGTGCCGATCGGGACCACGCTGCGCCGCTTCGAACGGGTGGTCCGCGACGTCTGCGTGGAGCTGCACAAGGAGGTGTCGCTGGTGATCACCGGTGGCGACGCCGAGATGGACAAGGCCCTGGTCGAGCGGATCAGTGACCCACTGCTGCACCTGGTACGCAACTCGCTGGACCACGGCATCGAGACCCCGGCCGAGCGGCAGCGGCACGGCAAGACGGCCCAGGGGACGCTGCGGCTCAACGCGTACCACGACGCCGGCAGCATCGTGATCGAGGTCAGCGACGACGGTCGCGGCCTCGACCGGGAACGGATCCTGGCCAAGGCGGTCGAGCGCGAGGTGGTCGCCGCCGGCGCGGTGCTGAGCGACCAGGAGGTCTACGACCTGATCTTCGAGCCGGGCTTCTCCACCGCGGAGACGGTCTCCAACCTCTCCGGCCGCGGCGTGGGCATGGACGTGGTCCGCCGCAACGTCACCGCCCTGCGCGGCAGCATCGAGGTGGACACCACCCGCGGGGCCGGCACCACCATCCGGATCCGGCTGCCGCTCACCCTGGCCATCATCGACGGCTTCCTGGTCGGCGTCGGCTCCTCGTCGTTCATCGTGCCCCTGGACCGGGTGACCGAATGCGTGGAGCTACCGCCCGGCCCGCTCGGGCGGGACTGCATGAACCTGCGCGGCGAGGTGCTGCCGTTCATCCGGCTGCGCGAGCTGTTCGACATCCCGGGCGAGCCGGCCCGGCGGCAGAACGTCGTGATCGTCGAGCAGTCCGGGCAGCGTACCGGTCTGGTGGTGGACGCCCTGCTGGGCGAGCTGCAGACCGTGATCAAGCCGCTGGGTGTGCTGTTCAGCCGGCTCAAGTGCATCAGCGGGTCGACCATCCTGGGCAGCGGCGAGATCGCCCTCATCCTGGACGTCGGACCGCTGGTGGCCGACCACTCCGAACGTGAACACCTGCTCCGCGCCCGCCCGGCGGCCTGACCGCGCGGCTACCGTGGGCGGGTGCTGTGGACAGCTGAGGAACTGCGCCGCCGGCTGGACCGGGCCCGGCAGGAAGTGACCCGGCAGGGCTGGACGGCCCTGCTGGTGACGCCCGGCCCCGACCTGCGCCATCTGACCGGTTACGAGGCGATGCCGCTGGAACGGCTCACCTGCCTGGTGCTGCCGGCCGCCGGCGAGGCCACCCTGATCGTTCCGCGGCTGGAACGGGCCGCCGCCGAGGCAGCGCTCGGTGACCTGCGGCTCCGGCTGGCCGATCACCCCGACGGCGGTGACGCCGCGGGGTTGCTGGCCGGCACGCTGCCGGACACCACCG
>NZ_JBEZGQ010000789.1:0-4016 GCF_040650095.1 Actinoplanes sp. NPDC048791
CCTGGCCGCACTGGCCGGCGTGCCGATCGCCGCCGGCGTGATCGAGGTGCCCGGCGCGCAGGTCGCCGGGATCGTGCTGACCGTGGTGGGAGTCGCGGTGCTCGCGCTGGGCATCCGGCACGCGATCCGGCACAGCCGGCTCAACGTGAAGGTCTTCGCACCGATCGGCAAGGTCCGGCTGCGGGCTGTGCCGGCGCGTCAGACCTCGACGGAGACCTACACCGCGCTGCCGCTGGAAACCGGCCCGGCCGAGAACTACGCATCCTCGGCGCACCGAGCGGCATAGCGCCGCCGGGGCAGGCGGTCCGGGTGGGGTCACCGGGCCTGCCCGTGGACGGCGTCGCGGGGAGAGTTACTTGCGCTTGGCTTCCTGGACGTAGAGCAGCTCGAGGATCGAGCGGGCCGCCTCGAACCAGCGGTCCAGCCAGCCCGAGTCCGGCATCGTGCCGCGCACCGGCAGCTCAAGCAGCAGCCCGCGCAGCAGCGGGTGGTCCGCCATCGACTGGGAGCTGCTCGCGTCGACCCAGCCGCCGCTGGTCGGGAAGACCGGCTCGGTCAGGCCCTGCAGGTCCAGCGAGGGCAGCTTGGCCGCCCGGTCCAGCGCGCTGGTCGGTTCGATCGGGGTACGGGTCGGCAGGCCGGACAGACCGGTTCCGCCGCTGCCGCGCGAGACCAGTTCGTCGCCGTTGTCAGCGGCCAGGGCCGCGTCGCGGCGGGTCTGCCGGTACGCGCTCACGCCTCCGCTGAAGCGGTCCTGCGCGGTCACGGATCCGTTGCTGAGGTTGTCGGAACCCATCGTCATCTGTTTCGCCTTGCCTCGCTCGTATGGATCGCCTGCCCGCACCGTCACGCGAGGGGGACGGTCAGCCGTACGGGCCGACGGCGGTTCTCCGGGCGCGCGGTCCGGTCCGCGCTTAGAGCGTTCAACGAGGCCGACCCGAACGGGCGACGGCGCAAATGGGGCAAAATGCAGCGACCGCCCCCACGCTCGCGGCGGGGGCGGTCGAGGGTCACCTGCTCTACAGGTCGAACTCGCCGCCCTTGGCCCCGCCCACGAAGGCGTCCCACTCGGCGGCGGTGAAGATCAACGCGGGTCCCGTCGGGTTCTTGGAGTCGCGAACCGCGATGGCCTGCTCGACGAAGGCCACCTCCACGCAGTTGTCACAGTTCGGGCCACTGCGTGTGCTCTTGAACCACTGCGCGCGGCTCAGGTCGATCCGGAAACCCTTGGTCTCACTTTCCACAATGGCTCCTCTGCCAGCCTAACGATCATGTCTCTGGACTCCTCGGGAGAGAGGGCCGACGATCGGACGGTGTCGAAGATGGAGTTGTACTTGCGCAGTTCGTCGCTCTTCTCCAGAAACAGCCCGCCGGTCGCGTTCTCGGCGAACACCACATTGGGGTCCTCGGCATCGGGGAAGTCGAGGATCGCGAATGTGCCGTCCATGCCGGCGTGGGCCCCTGCCGCGAACGGCAGGATCTGCAGAGTGACGTTCGGCAGCCGGCTCGCCTCGACCAATCGGAGCAATTGGTCCCGCATGACCTGGTCGCCGCCGACGGGGCGACTCACCACCGCTTCATCGAGCACCACCTGAAGATCGATCGGATCGTCCTGAATCAATAACGCTTGGCGAGCCATCCGGACGCGTACCCGTTGCTCTATTTCTCGATCGCTGTCATCCGATCGGGCGGCTCTGATCATCGCTATTGCGTACTTATCGGTCTGAAGCAGACCGGGAACCACCTGCTGCTCGTACGCCCTGATCGACCGGGCCGCCGCTTCGAGCCCGACATAAGCACCGGTGAGCACTGGGCTGAATGGATGCCACCATCCCTTTTGCCGGGCTTCGCGGGATATCTGTACTAATTCGTCCGATTCGGCGCCATTGACGCCGTAAATGTCCAACATGTCCTTTACGTCGCGAGGAGTGGCGCTCGTGTGGCCGGTCTCGATTCTGGACACCTTGGAGGGTGAACAGCCGAGACGCTCGGCCACCACGTCGATGGTCACGCCGGCCGCATCGCGGTATCTGCGTAGCTCAGCACCGAGTCGGCGGCGGCGGATGGTGGGGCTGCGGCGCGGATTCACGCTCACCTCCGGGCTGCGTGGCATCATGCGACCGGACGGCGCGGGCTCCACCGTACGGCGTTGTCGCCCTCAGTCTGTCTGGTGGTCTCTTGATCCCTCAAGCGTCCACAGTGATCGTTTAGTCACTTTCGGCTGACCTGCAACTTGCATCGATTCGCCTCGTGGTGCAATCTTTCCGTATGGCGCACGTCACTTAGTGTTCTTGTGGGAGCCTGAGATACACGCGCCGGGTACGCAGCAATGCACCAAAAAGCGACGCCGCGCACTGGGGGACCGACCGTAGCCGACTGTCCTCGCCGGACTCGAAGAAGTCCGCGAGCAGCGACCGCGCCGGGAGCGGCTAAACCGCACCGTTGCGATGATTGGCACAATCGTTATGGTGCAAAGATGCATCAGCCGGGCACACTGGACCATCTGTGTTCACCGTGCGGCAAAGTGCAATTTGCCCCTACTGGGTTCAGGACAGGAGATGACGTGCTTCCTCGGTCCGGCGATGTCATACACGTGACGAAGGCGGCCAGCGTCCAATTCGCGGCGCCCATGCTTTTCCGGGTCATCCGGGTGCACGACTGGCCGACGTACGAAGGCTGGATCTGGCTGGACGGCTACGAGCTCAACGCGTCCGGTGACGCGGTCGAGCGCCGGTCCATCTTTGTGCAGGTCGGCGGCCTGCGACAGGTCGGCAAGGCCCCGGACCCGCGCACCCGCAACGGCCGCCAGCCGGGCATGACCACGGGCGCCATCCAGGCCCGCGCCCTGCGCGCCAACCGCTGATCTCTGACCCGGGTCAGTCCTCCCCCGGCTGGCCGGTCGGCCCGGTGGTCTGCGTCTGCGTGGGGGTCGGCGACGTCGTCGGCCCCGCCGCGATGATCAGGGTGATCACCGTGTCCGCCGGCACCTGCTGGCCCTCGGCCGGATCGCTGTCGATCACGGTCCCGGCCGGAGAATCGCTGGTCACATAGCGCAGGCGGTAGTTCAGGCCCTTGCGGTCGAGAGCCCCGCGCGCCTCGTCCGAGGACAGTCCCTTCAACGCCGGCACGGTGATGTCGCTCGGGGTGGCGGGCGCTGAAGTGGTCGGCTGCGTCGTCGCCGGCTCCGTGGACGGCGGCGTGGAGGTGGGCGCGGTCGTCACGGCCGTGGTGGCCGGCGGCGCGGGAGAGGCAGTCACGCCCGGGGTGGCATCGTCGCTGGTGGACTGCACGATCAGGTAGATACCCCAGCCCAGCAGGGCCAGCAGCAGCAACGCGACGATGCCCACCGCGATCGGCGTCCACCAGCGGCCGCGTGGCTCGTCGGCCGGCTCTGCCGCCCAGTCCGCGCCGGCGTATTCGTCGCCGTAGCCGGGGCGTGGGGGACGTACCCCGGCCCGGGCGGACCACACCGCATCGCCGTCGTCGTCGGCCCAGTTGTCCGTGCTGCGGGGGTGACGCTCTGTGCGCGTACCGTCGGGCGCGGCGGCCGGAATCACCGACGTCGCGTCGCTCTGCGGCGCCGGCGGAGTCACCTGCGTCGCGTCTAACGCCGTCGGCGGGAAGAGCTGCGTGCGGTCCGCATCCCCGGCCGCGGGGGGCAACTGCGCCGTCCGGTCATCCTTCAGGGGACCACCGATCGGGGGAACTTCCTCATCCTCGGCGAACGGGAAGTACTCACCTGTCTCGTCAAGGCGGCGGCGCTCGTCGTCGTCGGACATCGCCGGATCCTCTCCGTTCGGGCGTCCTCTGCCGCCAACCTAACCAATCTTGGCGCATCAACTCATTGATTCGCAGGCATCGTCACCGACGGCTACAGTGCCCGGCATGGCCGACAAGGGCTGGACAGCGCGAGTGGCAGCCGCGGCCGGAGTGGCCGCGGGGACGGGCGCCGCCCAGCTCGGCCTCGGCTACGGCCTGGGCGTGGTGGTGTGGCCGGCGGTGCCGGCCGACGACAG
>NZ_JBEZGQ010000790.1:0-4011 GCF_040650095.1 Actinoplanes sp. NPDC048791
AAGCGCTCCTTGAGCTTGTTGCCGCCGCCGAAGCCACCGCCCCGCGCCCCGGCGCCGTCCTCGGCATCGGTCCGCCCGCCCGGCGGCTGTCCCCCGCCCGGCGCCGGCACGCCGTCGGGCAGCTGCATGCCATCAGGGAGCTCCATCCCGTCAGGAAGCTCCATCCCGTCCGGCAACTGCATGCCGTCCGGCAACTGCATGCCGTCCGGCGGGTCCATCCCGGCCGGCGGCTGCCTGCCGCCGGGGAAGCCGCCCAGGCCACCCGCGTCGTGCGGGCCCTGCCCGGCGTCGCCGCTGAAGGTGAGGTTGTAGTCCCAGCCGATCACCGAGAACTTGCCGGTGTCCAGGTCGTACCAGAGGTAGTAGTTGCGGCCCGGACCGGCCATGTCGTCGAAGTTGAGCAGCAGGTTCTGCCACGCGGCGTAGCGGGCGAACGCCGCCACGTCGACGTGGTCGGCCAGTTGGTCGGCGAACTCGGCGTCGGTGCTGTGCTCGACCCACTGCACCAGGTCGATGACCGGTTGCAGGTCCTGGCTGCCCTTCCTGGTGATCTGCTTGAAGTCGTCGGCGTACTCGGTCGGGTCATCACCCTGGTCGGTGAAGCGGCCGGTGGCCAGCGACTTGTAGAGCACCCCGGAGCCGCCCATGTCGTCGGCGAAGTTGCCGTCCGGGTGCTCCACCAGCAGCCGTGCGGTGGCCGGGCGGCCGTTCACCGTGAAGCTGGTGTACGCGTACCGCTGGGCCACCTCGCCCGTACGGGCCAGCAGGTCGAGCGCCAGGGCCTCGTTGAGCACCGTCGAGCCGCCGCCCATGCCCGCGACGCGTACGGCGACCTCCCGGTGACCCTGGTAGCGGCGGCCCTCGACGAACTCGTCGAAGCGGATCAGCCACGGCAGCGTCTCCGGCTCCTCGGCCTTGAGCCCGGCCCGGCCGAAGCCCCCGCGACCGCCGCGACCGCTCGGCCGGGCCTGACCGTTGCGGGTGAGCCCGCCCAGCGTCGAGTTGCCCTTGAGCCGGATGCCCACGCTGGGCATCGTGGTGCCGTCGACGGTCAGGTCGGCCTCGACGTACTCCTTCTCCCCCTCGGCGTAGTACGTGTCCAGCATCCGCTGGTAGTTCTCGTCCCGGAAAGTGATCTTGACGGTGTGCGCGGTGCCCGCGTCGAACAGCTCGGTGGTGCCCGCGATGTCCTGGGTGATCTCGTCGCCGGCCCGGTCGTCGGGGCTGGTGACGTACGGCTGCACCCGTACGGTGCTCACCACGACCGTCAGCACCAGCACCAGAGCGAGGCAGCCGGCCAGCAGCTTCCAGTAGTGCCGCACCCGTACCGGAATACGGTGCCGAAGCCCCCGGACCGGCATCACAGATCCGTCTGGTCGTAGCCGGTCAGGACGGTGACCTTCTGGCCCGCGGTGCGCTCGCTGAGCGCGGCGATGAGCCGGCCCGGCTCCTCGCCCTTCTTCAGCCGCACCGTGTACATGATCTCGGTGAGCGCCCCGCCGCGGATGGACTCCATGCTGACCAGCTCGAACTCGCTGGTGAAGCGGATCAGCACGTCCTGCAGCCCGGCCGTGTGGTCCTCGTCGGCCGGGACCTGGACCTTGACCACCTGGCGCTGCACGTCCAGGGCGAACCAGTTGAAGCGGTACATCACCACGATGATCAGGCTGATCGCGACGGCGGCGACGATCCCGAGGGTGTAGAAGCGGGTGCCGACGGCCATGCCCACGCCCATCACCAGGAAGATGAAGCCGACGTCGCGGGTCTCTTTGATGGCGTTCCGGAAACGCACCACCGACAGGGCGCCGACCAGGGCGAACGCGCGGGCGATGTTGGAACCGACGACCAGCATGATGAGCGCGATCAGCATGCCGAGGATGACCAGCGTCTGCACGTAGGACTGGCTGTAGGACACGTTGCGGTGGGTGAAGCGGTACACCCAGCCGATGCCGGCGCTGAGCACGAAGGACAGCGACAGGGCGATGGCGATGTCGGCCATGCTGAACGTGCCGGACAGGTCCTGGAACGAGAAGTCCATGGTTATCGAGCCTCATTTCGGGTCAGCGCGACGGTGGGGTCGTCGCCGGGCACGTGGAAGACCGAGCGCGGGGCCCGGCCGAAGGCCTCGACGCTCTGGCAGTACTTGGACATCCGGACGACCGAGAGGTTGGCGCGGGCGGCGAGGTCGGTGAGCCAGTACGGCACCCGCTCGTTCGCCTTGATCTCCAGCACCGCGAGCCGGGCCGGGACCACGAGCCGGTTCGTGGTGTCCGCGCCCAGGTGGAAGTCACGGTCCCGGCCACGGATGCGGTGGTCGAGGGTGACCCGCAGGCCCACGTCGGCGTCGCGCCCGACGAAGGCCTCCCGCTGATATCCGGTGATCGCCGTCGGGCGCAGCTCCAGCCCGGCGACCAGGCCCAGGACCTCCTCGAGGAACGCCCGCTGGGCCGGGTCGTGCTCGACCATCTCCCGGCCGTCGCACAGCTGCCGGGCCAGCGCGTACGGCAGCGCCACCCGGCGTTTCTGGGTGACCCGGTTGACCCGCTGTTTGATCTCGACGTACACGGTCGTGTCGTCGTCGATCGTGAACCGGTCGCCGTAGTGGCGGATCCGCAGCTTGCGGCGGAACTTCAGGCCCTCGATCTTCTCCCAGTAGAACCGCAGCCCGGTGGTGTCGTAGTAGACGCTCCAGACGCCGTACCCGGTGGCCCCGCCGTGGGTGTCGCGGTGCAGCCGCCGGGCGAAGTGCTCGCGCAGGGCGGGCACCTCGCCGCTGGGCACCAGGTACTTGATCTCGTAGCGGTTGAAGGCGTGCAGCCGGCTGGGCGCGCGCAGAGCGTGCCCGGCCTCGTCGATGCCGCCAGGCTCGAGGCGGTGGCCCGCCGGGGCGTCCGGGTCCTCGGGTGGATCACCGGTGCTGACCGGGCCGGGGCGGCGGCGCAGCGAGAAGCGCATGGACGGTTCCGTTCTCTGGTCGTCGCTGACAGACCAGAGCAGACCAAACGATTCCGGGTGTTACCTCCGTGCTACCTCAAAGGTTTACGTGAATGCCGGGTGAACGCGGGGTCAACTCGCGGGGGCGGCGGCGAGCAGCGCGGCGGTCGCGGTGGCGAACATGGTGGACTTGATGCTGCCCAGGGTGACGCGGTCCTTGCCGGCGAGCGGGCGCACCGCCTCGGTGGCCGCGGCGACCAGACCGGCTTCGTCGGCCGCCCGGTCGATCAGCCCGGTCGCGACCGCCGTGGGCGCGTCGAAGCGCCGGCCGGTGGTCATCGCGGCGATCGCGGCGGCCGGGGTCACCTTGGCCTGGATCAGCGCGGCCATCCCGGGCGTGAACGGGATGGTGATGTCGACCTCGGGGAAGCAGAAGTAGCCGCGGTCGGCCCGCATGATCCGGAAGTCGTGGGCCATCGCCAGCATCGCCCCGGCCCCGAAGGCGTGCCCGTTGATCGCCGCGATGGTCGGCACCGGCAGGGTGAGCAGCCGGGCCAGCAGCCGTTGCACGTCGGAGAGGTACTGCGGCGCCCGGTCCCCGTTCTCGCCGAGCCAGCCCAGGTCCAGGCCGTTGGAGAAGAACTTGCCCTGGCCGGTGGTGACCAGCGCGGCCGCCTCGGAGCCCTGCACGACGACGTCGAGCAGGTCGTTGACGCCGACGATCCAGGACGGCGAGAAGCGGTTCTCGTCATCGCCGAGGTCGAGGACGTGGACGGGGTGGTCCTGGTGCAGGGTCGGCATGTCAGCCCTTCCGGGTCGGTGGTGCGGGCGGCGGGAGGTCGAGCACGGCGCGGACGGCCGCGGCGAGGCGCCGGCGGTGGTCGGCGTCGATGTGCACAGTGCCGTCGGCGGACGGGCCGGTCAGGGCGCGGCGGAAGAGGGCCGTGGGCAGGTCGACCACGCAGGTGGTGACGACTTCCACGGCGTACCGGTCGCGGCGGTCCCAGAGCAGCTCGGCCAGCCGGATCAGGATCTGCACCAGCCGGGCGTCGAGCCCGTGCAGGGCGTCGGCGTCGG
>NZ_JBEZGQ010000791.1:0-4009 GCF_040650095.1 Actinoplanes sp. NPDC048791
CGGGTGGCACCGCGTCGTCGAAGCGGGCCGTGTCGGCCAGCGGCACCTGGCCCGCCGCGCCGGGCTCAGCCGCGGCATCGCCGATGGCCGAGGTCGGTGCCTCGGTCAGCCAGGGATCCGCCGGCGGGGTGTGGCGTACGGAATCACTGTCGTCACTGCTCACAGCTCGAAGCTACGGCGGGTCCGCAACACCGTCACCAACCGCAACGGCGAGATCGGCCAGCGTCCGGAGGAACCGTTCACTGTCGACACCGTGCGGGTGCCGGCCGGCGAAGATGTCGGTGAAGATCCAGTAGTGGCTGACCGCCGCCATCAGCACCGCGGCCAGCGCGGCCGGGTCGGGATGCCGGGGTGACTCGCGGGCCACCCAGCCGGTCAGGGCCTCGTGCACCCGGGCCAGCTCCTGGCTGCGCACCTGGTCGAGCAGGTCCGGGAAGGACGCCAGGTCGCGCAGCAGCAGCCGGTTGACGTCGCGTTCCTGCTCCAGCCGGCGCAGCCCGGCCCGGGCCACGGCGAGGAAGCGGTCCCGGCGGGACAGCTCCGCGCCGGTCTGCTCCAAGTAGGTCACCAATGGCCGCCCGGCCTCGAACTGCCGGCGCAGGCCCTCCTCGAGCAGAGCGCGCTTGGTCTTGAAGTGCCGGTAGAGACCGCCGGCCCCGGCGGACAGCCCGGCGGCCGCCTCGATCTGGGCGATCGTGGTGGCGTGGTAGCCGTGGCGGCCGAAGAGGTCCATGGCCACGGTGACGATGGTGTCGCGGGTGCCGCTCAGCTCTGCTCCAGGGTCAGCTCGTAATGCAGGGTGGTCCAGCCCTTGCGGCGGTGCAGCGCCGGCACGATCCGGCCGTGCAGCCAGGGATGTTTCGCGGCGAGCAGGGCACGCACGGGCTCGGCCTCCGCCGCACTGAGCAGCCGCGCCTGGCCGGGGACGGCCGGGCCGGTCGGACGGCCGCGCATCGTGCTGGGCGCCACCCGGACCTCGGGGAAGTTGCGCAGCCGCTTGGCCTTGCCGGCCGCGTCGTAGCTGCGGAAATAGCCGTGCCCGCCGGACACGACCAGGCTGACGGGCGTGCCGACCCAGGAGCCGTCGCGCTTGCGGGTCTCCAGCAGCACCGTCCGCTGCCGGCCGAGGGAGTCGAGGGTGGTCATGGCGCACCTCCGCACGTAAGTAAGTACCTACTTACAGGCTACCCCAGAATCCGGTCCAGCAGACCGGCCACCCGGGGATCGGACAGTGCCGAGGGCTGGTGGACCACGTGATAGGTCACCGGCGGCAGACCCTCGACCGGTACGGCGACCAGCCCGGCCGGAGCCGGTACGCACCCGTTGACGATGGCCAGCCCCACGCCCAGGCCGACGAAGTGCGTGATCAACGGCCAGCCCTCAGCCTCCACCGCGACCGTCCACTCCACCCCGGCGCCACGCAGCGCCTGCTCCAGGAGCACTCGGTGCGGCCGGTGCTGCGGCGGCACGACCAGGCTCGAACCGGCCACGTCCGGCAGCGTCACCGCTCGGCGCCGGGCCAGCCGATGGCCTTCCGGCACGAGCAGCACCTGGGGGAAGGTCGCCAGCCGCAGCGCGATGAGGTCTTCCGGCAGCACGTCGAGCACGCTCACGCCGAGCTGTGCCTGTCCGGTGCGGACCGCGGCGAGCATCTGCCGGTGGTCGCAGGTGATCAGGCGCAGCCGGGTCGGCTCCTCGGCCAGCACCGCCCGGATCGTGTCACCGAGCAGATAGAGGTAGGCGCCCTGTCCCGCCGCCAGCACGACCGGCCGGCCCGGCACGACGCCGGCGAACTCGGCCAGGAAGTCCGCGAGCCGTTCGTCGTGCGCCCGGGCGAACCGGGCGACCGCCGCGCCGTCCGCGGTGAGTACGAGCTGCCGGCCGCTGCGGTGGTAGAGCGGCCGGCCCAGGACCTGGGCCAGCTTGCGGACTTTCACGTGCAGGGCGGGCTGGGAAATGCGCAGCTCCGCGGCTGCTCGGGTGAAGTTGAGGTGCTCGGCGAACACGGCGAAGGACGTCAGGGAATCGCTCGACACCGCCCGCTCATTCATAACCGGAGACTATAGCTGCGCCGACATCGATAGTTCTGCTTTAGCTTGCCGGCGATCAGGCTGAGGTCATGACGACACAACATTTCCGGCTCGGCGTCGACATCGGCCGGGTCATCATCGGCGGCGGCGCCCCGGGCGGCAACGACACCCAGTTCTTCAGCGGAGACACCGCCCGGATGCTCGCGACCCCGGCCGTGCCCGCGGCGATCGACACGCTGGCCCGGCTGGTCCCGCTCTTCGGGCAGGTGTGGCTCGTCTCCAAGTGCGGCGAACGGGTCCAGCGCCACACCCGCCAGTGGCTCGACCACCACGACTTCGCCGCCCGGACCGGCATCCCCGGCGACCACCTGCGCTTCTGCCTGAAGCGGCCGGACAAGGCGGTCCACTGTGCCCAGCTGGGGATCACCCACTTCGTCGACGACAAGCTCGACGTGCACCAGGCGCTGCGCGGTGTCGTGCCGTACCGCTACCTCTTCGGGCCCCAGCGCACCCCGCCGCCCGACTGGGTCGAACACACCCCGAGCTGGGCGGCGGCCGAGGCGGCGATCCGGCGCAGCCTGGGGTGACCACTCACCGCAGACCCGCGATCACCGTACGGGCGAACGACCGCGCGGCCGCGTCGTCGTCACGGCGGTCCACCCAGCCCATGTGCCCGAGGAAGGCGTGCTGCATGCAGGCTCCGGCCAGCAGTCCCGCGGCCGCGTACAGGTCGGCGTCGGCTCGGATGCGACCCGCTTGCGCCTCGGCACTCAGATATCCCGCGATGGCCTCGTTGACCTTGTGCGGTCCCAGGCCGTGCTTGCGCAGCCCGTCGGTGTGGGCGGCGAGGATGGTGCGGTCGGAGAAGATCGACGCGAGCATCGGAAAGTTGTCGGTGTAGAACACGATCGCCGCGCCGGCCACCGCGGCCAGCCGGTCCTCGAGGTCGTCGGGGCTGTCGCCGGCCGGCCGGTCCAGCGCCACGGCCAGCTCGGCGAAGCCGGTGGAGCGTTCCTGCAGCACGGCGAGCATCAGCTCGATCTTGTCGGCGAAATGCTTGTAGAGCGTCGCCTCGGAGAAGCCGGCCGCCGCCGCGATCTGGCGGGTGGTCACGTTGGCCAGACCACGCTCGCGCATCACGCCGGCCGCCGCGTCCAGGATGACGTCTCGGGTGCCCACCCTTGACAGGTTAGTGAACACTCACCACCCTGACTAGGTAGTGAGCGTTTACTAACCGAGGAGTCACCATGAAGATCACCGTGTTCGGAGCGACCGGCGGCACCGGGGTCGAGCTGGTGCGACAAGCGCTGGAGGCGGGACACGCTGTCACGGCAGTGGTCCGCTCGGCCGCGGACTTCCCGGCCGGCGTGGAGGTCGTCCGGGCCGACGTCATGGACCCGGCGGCGATCGAACCCGCCGTGGCCGGCCGCGACGTCGTCATCTCGGCGCTCGGTCACCGGCCGGGCGCCCACGAGCCGGTGTGCGCGCCGGCCGCGGAGTCGATCATTCAGGCGATGCGGGCGGCCGGGGTCCGGCGGCTGGTGGTGGTGACCGCGGCGGGCCACATCAAGGACTCCCACGACGGCTTCGTGACGGCGCGGATCCTCAAGCCTCTCCTGTGGTGGTTCCTGCGCGCCGCGTGGACCGATTTCGTGGCCACCGACCGGATCGTCGCGGCGAGCGGTCTGGACTGGACGATCATGCGTCCGCCCCGGCTGACCGACGGCGGGGCCAGGCCGTACCGCACGGCGCTCGACCACACCGTGCGTGGCGGCAGCTCGATCTCACGCACGGACCTGGCGACCGCGACCCTGGCCGCGGCGACGGACCCGGCCACCGTGGGGCACGCGGTCGCGCTCGGCTACTGACTCGCGGCCTCCAGGCCATACGGCACACGCTCGCGGCGACCGGCTCCCCGCGGGCGCGCCAAGCCGCCCCGGCAACTCAAGCCGCCCGGGCAACTCCAGCCCCGCGGGCGC
>NZ_JBEZGQ010000792.1:0-4003 GCF_040650095.1 Actinoplanes sp. NPDC048791
GGGCGATGTCGGCCCGCGGCGGCGCGGCTCCCCGGGTGGTCTGGCACCGCGCGGCGGCCACCGACGCGGTCGTGCTGGAGCTGCGCGCGGCTGACTCCGCGGGCCTGCTCTTCCGGGTCGCCAGCGCGCTCGACGAGGCCGGCGCCGAGGTGCGCGCGGCCCGCATCTCCACCCTGGGCAGCGACGTGGTGGACGCGTTCTACCTGGTCGGCGCCTGGGCCGAGGCCTCCGAGCGCGAACGCGTGGAAGCAGCCGTCCTCGCGGCCGTCTGACCAACCCGTCACCTCGATCCGGTTGCCGACGTTGCGCCTAGCGACATCCAGGGCGTACGTGAAGAGGTCTGTTGCCGCATGGGGGAGACACCCGGTCTGCTCGACGACTACCTGCGAGTCGCCCGCTACCACGTCCGGATGGCTGTCCCGCCGACCGCGGTCCGGATCCGTTCGCTCGGTGCGCGGCAGCTGCTCGCCCGCTCCGGGCTCGGTGAGTCCGACGCGTCCTACGCCGACCTGCTCGCCGCGGTCCGCGCCGGGGACACCCGCTGGCTCAAGCAGCGCCGGCGCGCGGTCAAGCCCGCCGTCCTGGCCGGCCTGGCGCAGACCCTGGCCCAGCAGGACATGCTGCCGGAGGACCGCACCGACGCCCTGGCCCTGTACGAGCTGATCCGCACCGCGCTGGGCGCCGACGCGCTGCCGGCCGCGCACCAGGGCCTGCACGTCCAGCTCGCCCTGGCCTGGCAGGGGGCGAACCGGGCCCGGCCGTTGCTGGCGGCGTACCGGCGGATCACCGACAGCGTGCGCGCGGATCTCGAACTCGACCTGGCCAATCCGTTCGCCGGCACCGGGCCGGTGATCGGCTGGCTGACCGCCTTCCGCAAGCTGCTGCCGGAGCCGCCGCTGGCGCTGGAGCACAAGGCCGGGGTGCCGCCGTTCGACCGGCTGACCGTGGCCACCTCGGTCGCCGGCATCGACGAGCCGCAGCGGATCTCGGTCATCGTCACCGCGTTCCACCCCGACGAGGGCCTGATCACGGCCGTCCGCTCGATCCTGGACCAGTCCTGGCGCAACGTCGAGGTGATCATCGTCGATGACGCCTCGCCGCCGGAGTACGACGCCGTGCTGGCCCGGGCGGTCGCGCTGGGCGGGCGGATCCGGCTGGTCAAGCAGCCGGAGAACAGGGGCACCTACGCGGCCCGCAACGCCGGCCTGGACGCCGCCGAGGGCGAGTTCGTGGCGTTCCAGGACTCCGACGACTGGTCCCATCCGCGCCGGCTGGAGTTGCAGGTCAGGCCGCTGCTGGAGGACCGCCGGCTGGTCGCCACCACCTCCGACGGCCTCGGCGTCTCCGAGGAGCTGCTGGTCACCCGGCCCGGGGTACGCCGCAGCCGGTTCAACCCGTCGTCGTTGCTGTTCCGCCGCGGCCAGGTGATGGACCGGCTGGGCTACTTCGATCCGGTGCGCAAGGCCGCCGACTCCGAGTACATCGGGCGGATGGTGGCGGTCTTCGGCGCGGCTGCCGTACGGCACCTCGACTCGCGGCCGCTCGCGTTGATCCGGCTGGCGCTGGGCTCGCTGTCGCGGGCGGAGATCCGGCCGTACTGGATGCACCCGGCGCGGACTGCGTACATGTCGGCGTACCAGCGCTGGCACTCGCGGATCGCCGCCCGGGCCGCCGATCCGCTGCGCCCGCGCGACGGCAGCCGCCGGCCCTTCGCCGCTCCCGACCATCTGCGGCTGGCCCGCGGTGAGGCCGCCGGGCGGCCCGAGTACGACGTCGTGCTGGTCGCCGACTGGCGTTTCCTGCAGGGCGCGCAGCAGTCGGGCCTGCAGGAGATCCGGGCGCTGATCGCGCGCGGCCTGCGGGTCGCCGTGATGCAGATCGAGTCGCTGCGCCCGCCGGCCCGGCGCCGCTGGCCGCTCTGCGCGCCGCTGCAGCAACTGGTCAACGACGGCCGGGTGGACCAGCTGCTGCCCGGTGACGAGAACCGCGCCGAGCTGATCATCGTGCGGCACGCCGCGGTGCTGCAGTTCCCGCCCGACGACCCGTGCCTGCTGCGCGGCCGGCAGGTGCTGATCGTCGCCGACGAGGCACCCGGACGGCTGGCCGACGCCGACCGCCGGTACGTGCCCGCCGACTGCTCCCGGGCCGCGCTGCGGATGTTCAGCACCGAGCCGCTCTGGTGCCCGCAGGACCCGCAGGTACGGGCCGTGCTGCGCAGCGAGACCGTCGAGCTGACGCCGTACGACCTGCCGGCCGTGGTGGACGGGGAGCGGTGGTCGGCCGGGCGGGACGGGGCCGGCAGGTGGCCGGCCGTGGTCGGCACCGACCTCAGTGACGAGGGGGTCTGGCCCGGGGACGTGCGGGCGGCGCTGACCGTCTACGACGAGGTCGGCGAGTGGGACGTGCGGTTGCGGCTGCCGGACTGGCCGCGTACCGGATATCACCCCGGCGGCCCGCGGTCCCGGCTGGTCTACGACGCCGGTGATCTGGACCTGCGGACCTTCGTCCATCAGCTCGACTTCTACCTGCACTTCCCGAGCGCGGACCGGATCGAGACGTTCTCCCGGCCGGCCCTGGAGGCGGCGGCCCTGGGCTGCGTCGTGGTGATGCCCGAACGGCACGCGGCGGTGTTCGGCGACGCCGCCGTCTACTGCGGACCGGGCGAGGCCGAGGCGACGATCCAGCGGTACCACGCGGACCGTGAGCTCTACGCCGAGCAGAGCCGCCGGGCCCGGGCCGTCGTGGCCAAGGCGCACGACCCGCAGCTCTTCGTCGACCGCATCGCGGGAATCGTCACCGCGCCGCACCCGGTCGCCCCGGCCCAACGCGGCGCGTTGATCGCCCGACCGTAACGGCGGTGTCGCCGCGGGCGTTAGGCGATCGTGTTGACCCGCGCCGGGCCCGGCGCGCATGACTTTGGAGGTCCTTCGATGAGCAGCCTGGTCCGGTTCGGTGGTCGGCTGGCGGTGCGGCTGCGCAGCCTGACACGCCCCCAGGCAGTGGTCCTCATGGTGATCCTGGCGCTCTGCGCCGGGGTCTGGTGGTCGGCCGGGTCGGGCCATCAGGGTCTCGCGCTGTCGCTGGTGGCCGGTCTGCTGCTGGCCGTCCTGCTCGGGATCCTGCACCTGTCCCGCTGGATCGGCGGGGTCTACCGGGCCAACCAGAACGCGCACCGCGAGCTGCGCACGGTCGTGGAGCAGTTGCAGCGGCGGGTCGTCGCGACGGTGGAGAAGGAACGGCTCACCGCCGGGGACCGCCACCAGGAGCTGACCCGGACCGTCACCCGCGGCCTGCGGCAGAGCGGGCACGGCACCGACCTGCTGCTGCGTGCGCAGAGCCGGGAGATCGAGGCGCTGGTCCAGCTCTTCCAGCAGTTCACCCCGCGGGCGCCGATGCCGTCCTCCGGTGACTTCGCACTCAACCCGACCGACCTGCTGGAACTGCTGCACCTGGTCCGGCTGCGCCAGCCCCGGCTGGTGGTCGAGCTGGGCAGCGGCACCTCGTCGGTGTGGCTGGCCTACGCCCTGGAACAGTACGGCGGCAAGCTCGTCTCCCTCGACCACGACCCCGACTACGCCCGGCAGACCCGCACGATGCTCGCCGCCCACGGCCTCAACGCCGTCGCCGAGGTCCGCGAGGCCCCGCTGCGCGAGCTCACGGTCAACGGCAAGACCTACCAGTGGTACGACGCGGACAAGCTGACCGACCTCACCGGCATCGACCTGTTGCTGGTCGACGGCCCGCCCGCAGCCACCGGTCCGGACGCGCGCTACCCGGCACTGTCGGTGCTCGCCGGGCGGCTCGCGGGTACGGCCACCGTGGTGCTGGACGACGCCAACCGCGAGGACGAGCGCGACGCCGTACGGCGGTGGACCGAGGAAGTGCCGGGGCTGACCGAGGAGCGGGTGCTGCTCGGGCGGCATGCGGTGCTGGCGTACTCGCGTACCGGGGCACCCGTCACTGTCTGAAGATGGGACCGGCCGGCATGCCCCCGCATGCCGGC
>NZ_JBEZGQ010000793.1:0-3969 GCF_040650095.1 Actinoplanes sp. NPDC048791
CACAACCGAGCCGCGGCCACCCCAGTGGCGGCCGCGGCTCGGACCGGTCAGCTACCGGAGGCGACCCGGCGGCGCGTCGACGGCAGGGCGAGCGAGGCGACGATCGCCAGCACCGCCACACCGGCGCAGACCCAGAAGCCGTAGGTGAACGCGTCGTCCGTGGGCAGACCCTGCGGCGTGCTGTGGGACGAGATGACGGCCGCGACGACCGCCGTGCCGATGCTGCTGCCGATGGTCCGGGCGATCGTGTTGACGCCGGTGGCCTCACCGGTCTGGGCGGCCGGCACACTCTCGATGATCGCGTTGGACATCGCCGCGAACGCGAAGCCGATGCCGGCGCCGGTGAGCACCCCGGAGGCCAGCACCTGCCAGATCGCGCCGTGGCCGAGGGCGGGCAGCGTGAACGCGGTGACGACCAGGACGGCGCCGAGGAACATCGGCACCTTCGGGCCGTAGCGGCGGTCCAGCAGACCGGCCAGCGGACCGAAGACGACCATCATGAGCACGGTCGGCAGCAGGAACAGCCCGGCCTGCGAGACCGACTTGCCGAAGCCGTAGCCGGTCGCCGCGGGCAGCTGGAGCAGCGTGGGGACCAGCAGGAACGTGCCGAACATGGCGAAGCCCAGGATGAGCGCGACCAGGTCGGTGGCCCACACGCCGCGGACCCGCATCAGGCGCATGTCGATGAGCGGCTCCCGGACCCGCAGCTCGACCAGGACGAAGACGACCAGGGCGACCGCGCCGAGGGCCAGCAGGCCCACGGTCCGGGCCTCGCCCCAGCCCCAGGCCTGCCCCTTGCTGATCGCCAGCAGCAGCGACACCAGCGCCACCGACAGGATCCCGGCGCCGAGCACGTCGAGGCGCCCGGGGGTGCGCACCGGCGACTCCTTGATGCCGAAGATCGACCCGAGCAGCGCGATGACGACCAGGACCAGCGGCAGCCAGAACAGCCAGTGCCAGGACAGGTGCTCGACGATCGGGCCGGCGGCCACGATACCGACACCGGCGCCGACCCCGAAGATCGCCGACAGCAGGCCGACCGTGACGCCGACCCTCTCCCGGGGCAGCTCGTCGCGCACGATGCCGATCGACAGGGGCAGGATCGCACCCGCCGCACCCTGCAGTGCGCGGGCGACGATCAGCACGACCAGGTTGGGCGCGAGCGCGGCCAGCAGGGTGCCGCCGGCCAGGATGGCGAGCACGGCGATCAGGACGCGGCGCTTGCCCACCATGTCGCCGAGGCGGCCGAGGATCGGCGTCAGCACCGACGCGGAGAGCAGGTACGCCGTGATCACCCAGCTGGCGTCGCCGGTCGAGGCGTCCAGCTCGCGCCCGATCGTCGACAACGCCGGCGCCACCAGCGACTGGAGCACCGCGAAGGCCAGACCGCCGAGCGACAGGTAGAGCACCAGCAAGGTGTTGCCGGCACTGCGGCCGCCACCTGCGGCGGAATCCGTGTGGCGCGGCTGCTCGATGGTTTGCGTCATGAGAACCCCGGGACCTAGATGTAAACAGTTGCTGACTTAACCCAGTATCGACTGCCGGGCGGCAAAGTCAACGGATGTTTACGTCACACCGCGGCGGCCGTTACCCTGGTGACGCCACGGAAGGAAGCCATGACGACACGTACGCCCGTACCCCGCCGCCGCGACGCCGCGGGCACCCGGCAGCTCCTGCTCGACGCCGCCCGGCGCCGCTTCGCGGCCGCTGGCTACGCCGCCACCACCGTGCGCGAGATCGCCGACGAGGCCGGGGTCAACGTCGCCCTGATCAACCGCTACTTCACGTCCAAGGAGGGCCTGTTCGAGGCCTGCCTGACCGGCGCCGTCGACGAGCTGGGCCGCACGGTCGCGGCGGACGTGACCCTCGAAGAGGTGCCGCACGCCATCGCCCGCCAGCTCGCCGGCCCGCACGTCGGCAAACACCCCAGCCTGCTGGTGCTCCTGTTGCGCTCCTCCGGCGACGAACGCGCCGACGAGATCCGGCGGGGCATCCTGCGCTCCTTCGCCGAGAGCCTCGCCACGGCCGCCGGCCGGACGCCGGGCGACGACAAGCTGTTGCTGCGGGCGCAGATCGCCCTGGCGGCCGCGCTGGGCATCGCCCTGCTGCGCTCCTCGGCGACGATGGAACCGCTGGCCTCGGCCGGCGAGCAGGAGCTTCTCGAGCCGCTCCAGGACCTCATCGCGAGCCTGCTGGCCGAGCGCTGACCGCAGCCGTCAGGGGTCGGCGGGCGCCCGGACCACGGAGGCGCTGCGAATGGCGGCGACGGCGTCCGCGCCGAGCGACTCGCAGCACATCAGCCGCTGGTCGCTGAGGAGCTTCTCCTTGTCGACGACGGCGGCCAGACACGCCAGGTGCTCGAAGTACCGCCAGTAGGAGTTCCCGCGGATCCGGCGCTCCGCCCGCGTGTACGGCTCCAGCACCGCCCACGCCTCCCGGACCCGGAAGTGCACGACACCGACGATCCGATCACTGTCGACGGTCGGCAGCGCCGCGAGCATCCCGTAGTCGGCGTAGTAGTGCCCGACCCGCCGTACATGCCGGCGCGCCTCGGACGGCAGCCGGCCGATGCCCAGCTCGGGGTCGTGCGCCTCGGCGAGCCGGTCCCGTCAATGCCCCGCGAGGCGGTCAGCGCTGGACGCGGGCGCCTCCGCCGGCCGCCAGGGCCAGGACCTCCGCCTTGACGGCCATCGACGTGTCCCCCGGCGTCGTCATCGCCAGGGCGCCGTGCGCGGCACCGTACTCGACCGCTTCCGCCAGCGACGCGCCGTCCAGGATGCCGTAGATCAGGCCGGCCGCGAAGGAGTCGCCGCCGCCGACGCGGTCCAGGATCTCGAGGTCCGGGCGGTGCGTCGACTCGATCACGCCGGTCGGCCCGGACCAGGCCAGGGCACCCCAGTCGTTGCGGGTGGCGGTGCGGACGCCGCGCAGGGTCGTCGCGATGACGCGCAGGCGGGGGTATTCGGCCGCCACCTTGCTGATCATCTGGGCGAACGACGCCGTACGCAGGTCCTGGAGGTTGTCGTCGACGCCGTCGACCTGGAAGCCGAGGCAGGCGGTGAAGTCCTCCTCGTTGCCGATCATCACGTCGACGTGCGGGGCGATGCCGGCGTTGACCTCGCGGGCCCGGGCGGTGCCGCCGACCGCCTTCCACAGGCTCGGGCGGTAGTTGAGGTCGTAGGAGACCACGGTGCCGTGGCGGCGGGCGGCGTGCACCGCGGCCAGGGTCGTCTCCGCGGCGGTGTCGGACAGGGCGGCGAAGATGCCGCCGGTGTGCAGCCAGCGGACGCCGACCTCGCCGAACAGGTGGTCCCAGTCGACGTCCTGCGCCCGCAGCTGCGACGCGGCCGTGTGCCCGCGGTCCGAGACCCCCACGGCCCCGCGTACGCCGAAACCCCGCTCGGTGAAGTTGAGCCCGTTGCGCACCGCCCGGCCCACCCCGTCGTACGGGAGCCACCGCACGAAGCTGGTGTCGACCCCGCCGGTCAGCATGCAGTCCTCGACGAGCCGGCCCACCTCGTTGTCGGCCAGCGCGGTGACGATCGCGGTGCGCAGCCCGAAGACGCGCCGCAGCCCCCGGGCGACGTTGTACTCACCGCCGCCCTCCGAGGCGCGGAAGGAGCGGGCCGTGCGCACGCGCCCCTCCCCCGGGTCGAGGCGCAGCATCACCTCACCGAGGCTGACGGCGTCGAAACGGCAGGAGTCGGCGGGCCTGAGCGGCAGAACCGGCATGGTGGACCTCTCTCAACGTCCGCGGGTGGCGGCGACGGCCTGGCTGGTCAGCTCGCGGATCCGGGTGAAGTCACCGGCGCGGATCGCGGCGCGCGGCACCATCCAGGAGCCACCGACGGCCAGCACGGCGGGCAGCGCGAGGTACTCGGCGACGTTGCCGGCGTCGATGCCGCCGGTGGGCACGAACCGCATGTCCGCGAAGGGCGCGGCCAGGGCGGCGACGGCGGCCGGGCCGCC
>NZ_JBEZGQ010000794.1:0-3968 GCF_040650095.1 Actinoplanes sp. NPDC048791
CGCGCACCCCGGGGTCGCCCGCATCGTCTTCACCGGCGGCTGGGCGGAAGCCACCGAGGGCGCCGGGCAACCCCCGGCGGGCTGGCGGGAGGGCGACCTGATGCTGCGCGAGGCCCGGGCGGCGGGTCTCGACCGGTACGCGGACCTGCGCGCCGAGACCCGTTCCCGCAGCACCCTGGAGAACCTGGTGCACACCGTCGAGGACGGGCTGCTCGACGGGTACGCGTTCGACGCCGTACACCCGCTCGGTCTGGTCTCGCACCGCGAGCACCTGCCGCGGATCCGCCTGCTCGCCGTCAAGGTCCTCACCCTGCCCGCGCGGGCCCTGCTGGACGTGCCCGCCACCGGGGGAGAGACGCCGTTGCCGTGGCGGTCCGAGCGGGCCGCCCGGGTCATCGCCCGCCTCGGCTTCCTCGGCACCCGCGACCCGGCCGCCCTGCTGCGCCGCGAACGCAAGATGGTCGCCTCCCTGCGCCGCGCCGAGCGCCTGTTACGAAACCCACCGAAGGAATTACGCCGGACCCGCGACGGGCGGGGCCCGGCTGGGTAAGGAGGGGTTGCCACCGGACCACGGACGGGCCGGCGACACCCCCGAGGAGAACCACGTGCACGACGAGAACCGGTCCATGGTCGTTCTCCTGCCGGTCTACCAGCCGAGCCACCACCTGCCCACCCTGATGACCGAGCTGCGCCGGGCCGCACCGGGGTGCCACTTCGTCATCGTCGACGACGGCAGCAGCCCGGCCGCCGCCGAAGTGCTGCGCCAGGCGGAGAACCTCGGCGGCACGGTCCTGCGTCACCCGCGCAACCAGGGCAAGGGCGTCGCCCTCAAAACCGGTTTCCGGTACGCGGCGCAGCAGCATCCCGGCCTCGACGTCGTCTGCGCGGACGCCGACGGCCAGCACAGCGTCACGGACATCGTGCGGGTCGCGGACCGCGTCGCGGCGACCGGTCACACCGTGCTGGGTGTCCGCCGCTTCGCCGAGAACGTCCCGCTGCGCAGCAAGGTCGGCAACACGGTCACGCAGGCACTGTTCCGGGCCGCCACCGGCCGCGGGGTCCAGGACACCCAGACCGGGCTGCGGGCGTACCCGTCGGCTCTGCTCGACTGGCTCGGCACGGTCCCCGGCGAACGCTTCGAGTACGAGATGAACATCCTGCTCGAAGCCGCCCGCGCGGGGCACCGGATCGAGGAGGTCGTGATCACCACGACCTACCTCGACGACAACGCGTCCTCGCACTTCAGCGCGCTGAGCGACTCGGCCCGCATCTACTGGCCGCTGCTGCGCTACGCGGCGGCCGCACTGCTGACGCCGGCCCGGGCGACCCGCTGACCGCCCGGCGCCGGCGCTGGCTCAGCACCAGGTCAGGCTTGAGTTCGACCGGGTGACGTTGCTGATGGTGTTGTTGGTGCCGGTGCACGGGCTCCACCGGATGTTGGTGTTGCTGACCGTGAGGTTCTGGAAGCGGATGTTCGACGACGGCGGGAAGTCGGTGCGCGAGGAGATCCGTACCTCGCCACCGCCGGTGATCGTCCCGGACACGCCGGCCAGCACCACGTTGTAGCAGTTCTCGATCAGCACCGAGTTGTTGCCGGTGTTGGCGATGTCGACCCGGTCGATGACCGCGCCGCCGCTCTCCGAGACGCAGAAGACGCCCCGGCCGCCGCCGCGCGCCTTGACGGTCCCGACGCGGATGTTGGTGTTGTAGCTGCTGCCGATGCGGCCGTTGCGGTTGGCCATCCGGAAAGCGGCGTAGCCGGTGCCGGCGCCCGCGTTCTCCGCGTCGACGGTGCCGACGGTGGCGTTGACCGTCTGGTTGAGCAGCAGCCCGGACTCGCCGACGTTGCGCGCGGTGACGGTGCCGATGGTGATGCCGTCGACCCCGTAGGTCTCCACGGCGTGCGAGCTGGCCCCGGAGACGTAGGCACTGTCGATCCGGATGTTGCGCGACGGCACGGTCTTGTCACCGTAGTTGTCGATGCGTACGCCCAGGCCGCTGGACAGTCGCATGTCGATCTGCCCGAGGATCAGGTTGTTCACGCTGCGCATGAAGATGCCGTACAGCGGGGCGCCGGTGACGTTGAGATGGGCCACCTCGACGTCGCGGGTGCCCCGGGAGTAGATCGGGGCCTGGTCGCCGGAGCCCGTACCGGTCACGTTGATCGTGCCGCACACGTCCAGCAGCGTGTAGCTGGGCAGCGAGATGCGCGAGTTGGCGCTGATCGAGCCGGAGCCGCGGACCAGCACGTTCTGCTTGGCCGTACGGCTGGGCAGGCTGCTGATCGCGGCCTGCACCGCCGCGCGCATGTCGGTGCCGGTGTAGACGGTGCTGCTGCCCCGGCGCGCGGTCCAGGTGCTGCCGCTGAGCGTCGCCTCGGCTTGGTACGACAGGGCGCCGCAGGCGGCGGCCGAGGCCTGGGAGAGGCCGACGGCGACGCCGGCCCCGGAGAGCACCAGCGTGGTGGCGGCCAGCAGGCCGGTCCGCCAGCGCCGGCGCGAGGGGGTCTTCGGGCTTGGGGAGGTCATGACTGCTCCAAAATCTCGGCTGACGAGCTGACCGCCGTGCGCCCTCACGGCTGTGTTCCGACGCCTCCGGTAAGCGCTTTCCATACACGGGCATCGATGTGAGGGAGATGTTAACGGTCACCCCCCTGGTGTCAAGACCGGCCGGACCGTGACCGGCGGCACCCAGCGGCGTTGAACCATCGCGGAGCGGTGTTCCGCAGGGCCGGCGGGGGTACGGGGTTGAGCGGGGAACAGCTTGTCGAGCCCGTGGTCTACGGTCTTCACGTGCCTGAACAGCCAGTCTCAGAGTCGGCCGACGCCGTGCCGGAAGCCGGCGTTCCCGTCGCGGAACTCGGCGTTCCCGTTGAGGCCGAGGTCGACTCCGGCAAGTTCACGGTCCGGCTGACCAACTTCACCGGACCGTTCGACCTGCTGCTGCAGCTCATCGGCAAGCACAAACTCGACGTCACCGAGATCGCGCTGCACCAGGTCACCGACGACTTCATCGCCTACATCCGGGCCATGGGCGACGACTGGGACCTGGGCGAAACCAGCGAGTTCCTGCTGGTCGCGGCAACTCTGCTGGACCTGAAGGCGGCCCGGCTGCTGCCCTCGGCCGAGGTGGAGGACGAGGACGACCTGGCCCTGCTGGAAGCCGGCGACCTGCTCTTCGCCCGCCTCCTGCAGTACAAGGCGTACAAGGAAGCCGCGGCCGTGATCGCGGACCTGGAAGGCGTCGGCACCAAACGCTGGCCGCGGGCGGTCTCCCTGGAGCCCCGCTACGCGGAGGCGCTGCCCGACCTGGTCCTCGGCATCGGCCCGGAACGCCTGCTGAAGATGGCCCTGAAGCAGTTCCTGCCCAAACCGGGACCGCCCGAGGTGTCGATCGCGCACATCCACCAGGTCCGGGTCAGCGTCCGCGAACACGCGACCCTGATCCGCGACCGCCTCCGCCGCGCGGGCAGCGCGACATTCAGCCTGCTGATCGCCGACTGCGAGAACACGCTCGAGGTGGTGGCCCGCTTCCTGGCGTTGCTGGAGCTGTACCGCGAAGGGCTCATTGATTTTGAGCAGCCGGTGTCGCTGGAGGAGATGACGGTCCGCTGGATCGGCGGCGACCAGGTCGAGGGCGACCTGGACATCGACGACTACGAGGGCACCCCGCCGGAGCCGGACACCGCGGCGACGGAACTGGATGAAGAGGACGACGCCCACTCCGTGCCGGGGGCGATGGCCTCGGTGGCGGAGGAGGAGGGCGAGGACGACGACGCTGATCTCGACGACTTCGACATCCCGGAGATCACCGAATACCCCGGCTCCGCCTCTGGTTTCGCCGACGCCGACGCGGACGCCGCGGACGCCGATGCCGCGGACGCCGATGCCGGCGCCGTGGACGCCGATGCCGACGCCGACGCCCTTGCCGACGACTTTGCGGAAGCCGACGCCGCGGACGCCGATGCC
>NZ_JBEZGQ010000795.1:0-3962 GCF_040650095.1 Actinoplanes sp. NPDC048791
CGGCACCGGCGCCGCCGTCGGCACCGCCGTCGTGACCGGCCGGGTTCGCGCCGCCGTCGGCCGGGCCCTCGCCCGCGCCGCCGTCCGCGCCACCGTCGTGACCGTTCGGGTTGGCGCCGCCGTCGGCCACACCCTCGCCCGAAACGCCGCTGCCGCCGGTGATGTCGTCGTCGCTGAGTCGCATGGAAAGCTCCTTCGTGTCGCCCCGACGCTGGGGCAGGTGGAGATCTGCTCCTACCCTGCGTGGATCACGTCTAACCGGGCCGCGACGTGGGTAACACCACGGCGTGCTGGTGATGGGGACGTCCGGCTGGCAGTACAAGGACTGGCGCGGCGAGGACCGGCTGTATCCGCCGAAGCTGCCGCAGCGGCTCTGGCTGGAGAAGTACGCCGAGTCGTTCGACACCGTCGAGGTCAACAACGCCTTCTACCGGCTGCCGGAACGCGACACCTTCGCCCAGTGGCGGGCGCGTACGCCGGACGACTTCGTGTTCGCGGTGAAGATGAGCCGCTACCTGACCCACATCAAACGGCTGCGGGAGCCCGCCGAGCCGGTGGCCCGGTTCCTGGGCCGCGCCGAGGCCCTGGGCGACAAGCTGGGCCCGGTGCTGCTCCAGCTCCCGCCCACGCTCAAGATCGATGTGGCGGCGCTCGACGAGACGCTCGGGCTGTTCCCCAGGGAGGTCAAGGTCGCCGTCGAGCCGCGGCACGACTCGTGGTGGACCGACGAGGTGCGGGAACTGCTGCGCCGGCACAACGCGGCGCTGAGCTGGGCCGACCGCAAGGGGCGGCCGGTGACACCGCTCTGGGTCACCGCCGACTTCGGCTACCTGCGGATGCACGAGGGGCGCGCGAAGCCCTGGCCGCGGTACGGGCGTACGTCGCTGGCGACCTGGCTGGACCGGCTGCCCGGCGTACCCACGTATGTCTTCTTCAACAACGATCCCGGCGGCGCGGCAGTCACCGACGCCGCCGCGATGGCCGCGCAGGCCCGCCGCCGCGGACTCAAGGTCACCCGGACGCCGTAGGTTGATGAGGTGTTGAACGTCGAGCTCAACGGGCGGACGCCGGACCTGGCGCAACTGCACCGGATCGCCACCGTGAACTATGGGCACTACACGTCGATGCAGGTGCGTGACCACCGGGTCCGTGGCCTGGCCCTGCACCTGGCTCGGCTCGCCGACGGGGCGGAGGAGCTGTTCGGCCACCGCATCGGGGTGGCCGAGGAGCACCGGCTGCTGGGGCTGATCCGGCACGCCCTCGGCGAGGTCCGCGACGCCTCCGTACGGGTGACTTTCGTGCCAGGTTCCCACGAGCAGGCCCCGCCGGACGTGCTGGTGTCGGTCTCCGAGCCGGCGCCGCCGGAGCCCGGCCCGGCGCTACGGGTGCAGACCGTGCGCTACGAACGCGAGCTCCCTGAGCACAAGCACGTGGCGACGATGGGCCTGAACTACCGGCTGCGCGAGGCCCGGCTGGCCGGCTTCGACGACGCGCTCTTCGTCGGTCACGACGGCCGGGTGCGGGAGGGCACGTCGTGGAACGTGGCCTTCTGGGACGGCGCGCAGGTGGTGTGGCCGGACGCGCCGGTGCTCAGGGGCGTGACCATGGTGCTGCTGCAGATCGCCATGTCGATCAACGGCACGCCGTGGACACTGCGGCCGATCGACGCGGAGGAGCTCAGCGGCTTCGCGGCGGCCGCGGCGGCCAACTCGCTCCGCCCGGCGCAGCCCATCGCCAGCATCGACGAGTTGCCGCTCAAGGACGACGGTCAACTCGCGGAGGCGCTGCAGGAGGCGTGGGAGACCGTGCCCTGGGACGAACTCTAGCCGAGCAGCTCGATCAGCTGGGTGGCGTTGCGCTGGGCGTAGTCACCCGCGCAGTTGTTCATCAGGACGTGGGTCTGCTTCGCCTCGTCGGCCAGGGCGCGCAGCTTCGGCGCCCACTCCCGCAGCTCCTTCTCGGAGTACAGGTAGCCGAACTTCTCGTGGATGTCCTTGCTGGTCCACTTGTCGCTGTGGCCGTGGAAGCGCACCACGGCCAGGTCGGTGGTCGCGGCCATCAGCGGCGGCACCGACGACTTGTGGCCCTGCGGCATGTCGACGCAGACCAGCGGCAGCTCGTGCCGGCGCAGGAACTCCAGGGTCTCCTCGGCGTTGTCACCGTCGAACCAGGAAGCGTTGCGGAACTCGAAGACCGGCCGCAGCGGCCGGCAGCGGGCGGCGACCTCGCGCAGATAGTCCTTGTTGTCGCGGCGGATGCCCCACCACGGCGGGAACTGGAACAGCAGCGCACCCAGCTTGCCCGCCTCGACCAGCGGATCCAGGGCGCTCAGGAAGCGGGTCCAGATCTCCTCGTACGTCTGCGGCGGCAGGTCACCGGGGTAGACGTTCTTCTTGTCGGTCTCCGGGCGCAGGTCCTTGTAGATCGCGGACACCTTGGTCGGGTGGCCGGTCAGCATGCTGAACGCCTTGATATTGAACGTGAAGCCGTCCGGGGTGCGCTCGGCCCACAGCTTGGTGGTCTGCTCGGCCGGCGGTCCGTAGTACGTCGCGTCGACCTCGACGATCGGGAACTGCTTGGCGTAATACCCCAGCCGCTTCTCCGGGGTGTTCGCGGTCTGCGGATACCAGCCCGACTCGAGCAGCGTCTTGTCGGTCCACGAAGCGGTGCCGACCCGGATCTCGCCCATCAGGCCAAGTTAACCCCGATACGGCCGGTCCGCCGCCCAGGTGCGGGCGACGGACCGGATCAAGCCTGACGTCAGCCCGCGCGCCGCTCGCGGTTGGACTTGCAGGCCACGCACGAGGTGGCCGACGGGAAGACGGCGAGCCGCTCCACCGGGATCGGCTTGGAGCAGCCCTCGCAGTTGCCGTACGTGCCGTCCTCCAGGCGTTGCATGGCGTGTTCCGCCTGCGTCCGCCGGTCGAGCAGAGTGCGGATGAGCGACGACGCCGCGTCGCGTTCCGCGGTCTTGGACCCGCTGTCCGCCTGGTCGTCACCGGCGGCGTCGCCGATCTCGACGAGCCGGAGCTTCTGGTTCTCGGCGACGGCTTCCTCGTACTCGGCCGTCAGATCGTCGAACCGGGCCCGCAGCAACTCCCGGATCTGGTCGACCTCATCGCTGGAGCGACCCTTGGCGGTGTCGGCACCTTTACCCGTGATGACCGCGCTGTTGACGAGCATGTGCTCCCCCTGCCCTTCCCTCTGCCCCTGCCGGTGGACGTCCCCCGCGCCGGCCCTTGGCGTCGCACCGTGGAGCCCGCAGATACCCACCGCCGAAGATCCCAAACGGGACCCTCGCAAAAAAGTAACCGCAGCATAACTGTCAGTGCACGTTACCGCCACGGACTGCGCGATCCAGCTTTCGCGTCGCAGCTCAGCGGGGGTGTGACGAGCGATTCATTCATGATCCGACGACCACGGCGGGGCGCCGCGGGTCGTCCAGCCGGACCACGAGATCGGCGAAAGCGGCGGGGTCGACCTCCGCGCCGTAGCGGGCGTACGCGGGCAGCGTCCAGCGCTGCTCCGGCTCGGTGCGCCGCTCCAGCGCGGCCGCCGACAGATGCAGATGGACGGTGACGTCGAAGGGCAGCCCGGAGCCGAGCAGCAGCGGCCCGCTGACGATCACCACCGCGTCCGGGGGCAATTCCCGGTACGGCTCGCGGGTGGCGCGATCCGTGCGGGCGTCCCGGAGCCGGGTCACGATGCGCCCGCTGCCGCCCGGGCCTGCCGGGTCGAGCACCTCGCGGCGCAGGCCGGCCTCGTCCAGCCAGCCGAGGTAGAACGAGTCGGGGTTGGTGCGGCCGAACTCCAGTCGCAGCGAGGCCGGCCTCAGGAAGTCGTCGGTGCGTACGCGTACCGCCGAGCGGCCCCGGACCCGCAGCGGGTCGACCAGAGCGTCCGCCAGCGCCGCGGGATCGGCGGCGTCGGCGCCGTCGACGGCGACCCGCAGCCGGCCGTCC
>NZ_JBEZGQ010000796.1:0-3958 GCF_040650095.1 Actinoplanes sp. NPDC048791
CGCCACGCCCCGCTCTGAGGGCCGTCCTCCGTGCCGGGCGGCAGCGTCATACCGCGCGGCACCGCAGGGACGGCCAGGTCAATGATCGACGGCCGTCACTCGTCATTGTTCGGTCCCGTTTCCGCGCACGTCAACAACTCGTTCCGGAAGTTTGCCGCGATGTTTCGGACCGCCTCAGGCGTCCCGGCCCAGCCGCGGCAGGCATTCCATCAGGCCAGAGCCACCTACACGGTTCAGTTGCGCCCCACCAACCACACCCGGACTCCGGAACTTGCGCACATGTTCCGAGACTTCGAGCTCTGGCCGCGCGCCCGCGGGCAGGCCACGATGACCCGATGACGGTTCCCCGCCCGCCCGCACCCTGGTTGCTCCGCCCCGTGAAGCTGCCCGCCACCGTGCCGCCCGAGCTCACCGGCGCCTGGGCGCCCACCGACACCCGGCTCGACGACGTCGAGGTGCTGCCGGTGCCCACCGGTCACGGCCCCGAGGACGTCGCGGTCGGTGCGGAGGGACAGATCTACTCCGGTACGGACGACGGGCACCTCTGGCGCTGGCCCGCGGACGCGCACCCCGGCACCACCCCGGACCTGCTCGCCACCACGGGCGGCCGGCCGCTGGGCATCGAGATCGATCCCCGCGACGGCAGCCTGATCGTCTGTGACGCGTACCGGGGACTGCTGCGGGTGACCGATGACGGCACGGTCACCGATCTGGCCCACCGGGCCGGCGGCACCCGGATCCTGTTCTGCAACAACGCGGCCGTGGCGCGCGACGGCGTCGTCTACTTCACCGACAGCTCGAACCGCTTCCCGGTCTCGCACTGGCGCCGGGATCTGCTGGAGCACCGGCCCAACGGACGGGTGCTGGCGTTCGATCCGGCGTCCGGCCGCGTCGACGTGGTGGCCGAGGGCTTCCACTTCCCCAACGGCGTGGCCCTCACCCCGCAGGAGGACGCGCTGCTGCTCTGCGAGACGGTCGCGCACCGCCTGGTCCGGGTGTCCTTGCCGGACGGCGCGGTACGGGTGCTCGGCGACCTGCCTGCGTACCCGGACAACATGGCGCCGGTCGGTGACGGCACCTACTGGATCGCCTTGGCCAGCCCGCGGGTCGCGCTCGCCGAGAAGCTCCTGCCGCACCCGCAGCTGCGCCGCATCGCCGGGATCCTGCCGACCCGGTTGCAGCCGCAGCCGGTGCCGTACTCGATGGCGGCCCTGGTCGACGGCGAGGGCACGGTGCTGCGCGTCCTGCACGGTCCGGCGGGCCGGTACGTGATGGCCACCGGCGTCCGTCAGCACGGCGACACCCTCTGGCTGGGCAGCCTGACCGAGAAGGCCGTCGCGCGGGTGTCGCTGTCGTAGGGATAAGCACGGTATTCGGTGGTTTTGCCGTTATCCTGAGTTCCCGCGCAGTCGACCCAGGGCGGCGAGATGACGCACGCACAACCGGACATCGTGGTTCCCGAGGAACTGCAGTGGGCGCTGGCCGAGGCCGGCAAGGAGGCCGTCGCGGTCGCCCCCGGCTGGTTCCGGGCCTGGCCCACCGGGGACGAGAAGTGGTCCGTGGTCAACATCCGGGGCGCCAGCCAGGTCATCGTCAACCACAGCCGGGAGGACGACCGCCACCCGAACGCCTGGACGGTGCGCGCGCTGTTCGGCGACAAAGCGGTGGAGCTGCGGGTCGGGCCGTACGACAACAAGGCGCAGGCGATCTGGGTCGCGCACGCCGTGCTGAGCATCGCCTTCGGCGACTCCCGGCCCTGAGCCGGGCGCCACGGGCGCGCGATGGGGGTACCGTCGGCTGATCCAGCGCGGCCCGGGGAGGTGGCGACGTGCCCGACAACGACGAGTCCCGCGCCTTCGCCCGCATCGTCTCCCAGTTGCGAAGCGAGGATCCCCGCTTCGCCGCCGGCGAGGCTGATTCCGGCCGGCGCCGCGGTCGCGCGCTCCTGCTGATCGGCATCGCCCTGTGCGCCGCCGCCGTCCTGTTGATCGCCTTCGGGGGTCCGAAGGGGGCGGTTATCGCCATCCTGCCGTGGCTGGCCGGCCTGATCGCCGTGATCCGGAGCCGGAGTGGAAAATGAGCAGATTGTGATTCCGCTGCGTTATCACTCACTTACTCAAAGTCATATTCCGCACATTCTCTGAATTCCCGAGGCCTAGACTCCGAGTACTACGCACGTGCGCACTTGTCTCAGCGCACCCGCGGACAACAATCGACTCATGACGTACGGCAAGAAGGATCTCCCCTTCCCCTATTGTCAGGACTTTTCCGGCATCGTGACGAGAGTCAAAGGTGTCCGGGAGTCGACCCGCGCCGCCCTGGTGAACTCGCTCAAGGTCGCCTCCTACCTCAAGGCGGGGGCCAACCTGGTCGAGAAGAACCTCGGCGCCAAGGACTCGGCGTTCCCGACCGACGATGGTGGCCGGAAGCCGTACTGGTCGGGCCTGCGCTTCCTCACCGAGCGCGCGCTGTCCCGCGAGATGGAGAGTCTCGAGCCGCCGTTCCTGCGCCAGAAGGGTGACGGCCCCTACCGGGCCACCTGGGCCAGCCACGACGACTACCTCAACGACCTGTTGACTTTCCTGTTCCACGCGATGAACTACGACCCGCAGTACGGCGCCGACCTGGAGACCCGCGGCGACTGGCTGATCAGCACCGAGCCGAACTTCGCCAACGCCCTCGACCGGGCGTCCTACCACGAGCTGCTGGCGATCTGCCGGATGCCGCTGTTCCGCCTGCAACTCATCATGGTGGCCACGGCGGACCGCAACGACGGCATCCACGACGCGATCGCCAACCAGTACGCCGGCGCCCTCGGGCCGTGGACCAAGATCTACGAGGCCACCATCGCCGCCCGCGGCTACCAGCTGCGCAAGGGCATCACGATCGACCAGTTCGCCAACATCCTGGCCGCGATCACCGAGGGCTTCGCCGTGCACCACCTCGGCGACCCGCACGCCGGCATCGTCGGCGACGACCACAGCCGGGACAACCTGATCGGCATGGCGGTGCTCGCGATCATGAACAGCTATCTCGAGCCCGCGGGTGAGTCGAGCGGCCTCACGCTGCGCGAGGAGTTCGAGCGGTACGCACCCGCACCGCGTTCCGCCGAGCACGAATCCGACGACAGCGGGGACTGACATGACCAGCACCGTCGAGCCGAGCATCGTGCGAGCCGCGCACGAACCGTCGTGGTGGGACCGGCAGGGCGACCTGATCATGCGCCGGCCGTTCAACGAGTGGACGTTCACCCACATGAACTGGCTCATGCCAACGGAGTACGTGCCGCGCGGCGGCCCGCACCTGCCGCTGCCGCTGAGCCCGTGCCCGCTCGACCTGACCTACCGCTTCGACGACCGCGACCACACCCTGACCGAGCTGCACCGGCGCACGTACACCACGGCGTTCGTCGTGCTGCACCGCGGCGAGATCGTGCACGAGACGTACCCGGGTGCCTTCGCCGGTCCCCGCAGCCGGATGCAGCTGTTCTCCATCTCCAAGTCGGTGACCTCGATGCTGATCGGCATCGCCCTGGCCGACGGCGCCATCGGCAGCATCAAGGACCGGATCACCGACTACCGGCCCGACTTCCGCGGCACCGCCTACGAGGAGTCCACCCTGGCCGATCTGCTCGACATGACCAGCGGCGTCGGCGACGCCGAGGTGTGGGACGTGCCGGACAGCGGCATCAAGCGCTTCGAGCAGGCTGTCATGGGCGGTGGCGACGTCGCCGAGGTCATCCGGGCCGCACCGCGCCGCACCGCCCCGGGCGAGACGTTCAACTACTCCACCTTCGACGCGCAGATCCTGGGCTGGGTGCTGGAGGCCGCCACCGGCCGCAGCCTGGCCGCCTACGCCTCCGAGCGGCTGTGGGCCCACCTCGGCGCCGACCGCGACGCCTACTACTGGCTCACCCGGGCCCGCCCGCGCACCGCCATCGGCGGCGGCTCGTTCAACG
>NZ_JBEZGQ010000797.1:0-3948 GCF_040650095.1 Actinoplanes sp. NPDC048791
GCCTGGTCGGCAACCACCGGTCGCGGCGGCCCGGCGAGGGTGGCGAGCTGGCCGGGGTACGGCCGTTCGCCCCCGGTGACCGGTTGCGCCGCATCGACTGGCGCGTCACCCTGCGCACCCGCGACCTGCACGTGGCCTCGACCCTGTCCGACCGGGACGCCGAGGTGCTGCTCCTGCTCGACGTCCTCGGCGAGGCCGGCGCGTCCGGCGGCGTCAAGGGCCGGGCGTCCGTGCTCGACACGACGGTCCGCGCGGCCGCCGCCATCGCCGAGCACTACCTCCAGCGCGGCGACCGGGTCTCACTCATGGAGTACGGCTCCTCCGCCCGGCGGCTGCGAGCTGCCACCGGACGCCGGCAATACCTGACCGTCCTCGAGTGGCTGCTCGACGTCCGGGCCGACACCGGTGACCAGGGCCCGCACGAGCACGTGTTCGGCGCCCACCACGTCTCCTCGGACGCGCTCGTCATGGTGCTCACCCCGCTGGTCGACCCGCGCTCGGCCGACATGCTGGCCGGGCTCAGCCAGTCCGGCCGCTTCACCGTCGCGGTCGACACGCTGCCCGCCGGGGTCACGCCGCCCAACCGCAGCCCGTGGACGCCGATCGCCACCAAGCTGTGGCGGATGGAGCGCGAGAACGTCCTGGGCCGGCTGCGCGAGCACGGCGTACCGGTGGTGACCTGGGCCGGGGCCGGCAGCCTGGACCTGGTGCTGCGGGACGTGTCCCGGCTCGCCTCCGCACCGCGGGGGCGCTGACATGCTCGACGGCATCACCCGGCGGATCGAACGCACCCGGACCACGGTGGCCCGGGCGACGGCGCTGCCGCTGCTGGTCCGCGGCGGGATCGCCCTGGTCTTCGTGCTGGCGCTGATGGTGGCGTGGCCGGCCGCGCTGACCGCGAGCCGCTACGTCGTCCTGCTCGCCCTGGTCGGCGTCTATCCGGCCTTCGCCCCGCGCGGTCGCGGCGTGACCTTCGTCGTGCTGGTCGTGGTGGGCGGCTGGATCCTCGACACCACCTGGTACGACGCCCGGGTCGCGCTGTGGCGGGTGCTGAGCATCGCCGCCCTGACCTATCTCGGGCACACGCTGGCCGCGCTGGCGGCGGTGCTGCCGTACGACGCGATCGTCAACGTGGACGTGGTCGCCGGCTGGCTGGCCCGGGCCCTGCTGGTCGTGCTGATCTCGGCCGTGCTCACCGTGATCACGCTGGGCCTGACCGCGGAGCTGGCCGGAGGCGCGTTCGTGATCGCAACGCTGGTCGGACTGGCCGCGGCGGTGGCCGTCACCCTGCTGCTGGGCCGGCTGCTGCGCCGACCTTGATTGGGCCGCCCGTAACGGTGAGCGCACCCTAAGTTTCCAGCGAAATGGAACCGAAACGTGTGCGTTACAGCACTTGACTAACGGGGTTGTGCTTGGTCACAGAACCGCGCGCGGCGCCCCTCGGATCCGGATGATGGAAGGGTGAAACCGCAGCGGATCGTCGTCGTAGGGGCAGGTCATGTGGGGCTGTACGCCGCTCTGCGCCTGTCCAGGAAGCTCAACTCGGTGCAGGCTGAGGTGATCGTCATCGATCCGCAGCCGCACATGACGTACCAGCCGTTCCTGCCGGAGGCCGCAGCCGGCAACATCTCGCCGCGCCACTCGGTCGTGCCGCTGCGCCGCGAGCTCAAGCGCTGCCACATCGTCTCGGGCGAGGTCACCAAGGTCGAGCACGCCCGCAAGACGGTCACCGTGCGGCCGATCGACGGGCCGGTCAAGGAGATCGCGTACGACCACATCATCGTGGCCCCGGGCTCCGTCTCGCGCACCCTGCCGATCCCCGGCCTGCGTGAGCGCGGCATCGGCTTCAAGACCATCGGTGAGGCCATCTACCTGCGCAACCACATCCTGGACCGGCTGGACATCGCGGCCACCACCCCGGACGCCGGGATGCGCAAGGCGTCGCTCAACTTCGTCTTCGTCGGTGGCGGTTACGCCGGCGTGGAGGCGCTCGCCGAGATGGAGGACGTCGTCCGCGACGGCCTGAAGTACTACCCCGAGCTGGAGCAGGACGAGGTCCGCTTCGTGCTGGTCGAGGCGTCGAACCGGATCCTGCCCGAGGTCGGCCCGGAGATGGGCGCGTACGCGGCCCGCCAGCTGCAGAAGCGCGGCATCGACATCCGGCTCGAGACCCGGATGGAGTCGTGCGTCGACGGCGAGGTGCGGCTCTCCGACGGCGAGTCGTTCCGGGCCGAGACCATCGTCTGGACCGCGGGCGTCAAGCCGTCGCCCATGCTGGACCACACCGACCTGCCCCGCGGCCCGCGCGGGCACCTCACCTGCAACACGATGCTCCAGGTGGTCGACGGCGACAAGGTGCTCGACGGCGCCTGGTCGGCCGGCGACTGCGCGCAGGTCCCCGACCTGACCAACCCGGGCGCCTGGTGCTCGCCGAGCGCCCAGCACGCGGTCCGGCAGGCCTCCCGGCTGGCCGACAACATCCGCGCGGTGATCATCGGTGCCCAGCCCAAGGACTACAAGCACAAGTACGCGGGCAGCGTCGCCAGCCTGGGTCTGTACAAGGGCGTCGCCAAGATCTACGGCGTCAAGCTCAAGGGCTTCCCGGCCTGGATGATGCACCGCACGTACCACATGAGCCGGATCCCCTCGTTCAACCGCAAGGTGCGGGTGCTGGCCGACTGGACGCTGGCCTTCGTGCTCAAGCGGGAGGTCGTCTCGCTGGGCCAGCTGCACGCCCCACGCGAGGAGTTCACCCACGTGACCCCGCCGCTGGGCGACGACCGCAGCGCCGAGCCGGTGGGCGCCGGGTCCCGCTGAGCGTGGTTTGTGCCCGTCCCGGCGTTCTGCGGGGCGGGCCCGACCGGCTACGGTGAGCAGCAACGCATCGGCCCGGGTGGTGGAACGGCAGACACGGCCGCCTTAAAAGCGGCTGCCCAAAAGGCGTGCGGGTTCGAGACCCGCCCCGGGCACGGTTTTCAGCCTGCTCACAGCTTTGCCGGGCGACATCCAGCTGGTATTGCGCTTACCCTTGAACAGCACGCCCCTACGTGCCTCAACCTCAAGGGAGGCTGGACACAGTGAAGACTTCCAACCCGGTGCTCTCGCGCCTCGGCCAAGCGGCCGAGCGGGAGCGGACCGCCGGGTACAACCCGGCCGGACCGTACGGCCCGGCCGCCGGTCAGCCGGGTTACGGTCAGCCGTACCCCAGCGCACCGGGATATCCGGCTTCGCCGCCGGCTGTGCGACCCATGACGATCGACGACGTCGTCGTCAAGACCGTGACGCTGCTCGGCATCACCGGTGTCTCCGCTGTCGCGGCGTGGAACCTGGTCCCGGACTCGCTGCTCAGCGCCGCCTGGATCGGCGCCGCGGTGGTCGGCCTCGTGCTCGGCCTGGTCATCTCGTTCTCCCGGATGGCCAACCCCGCCCTGGTTGTGGCGTACGCGGTCATCGAGGGCGCGTTCGTCGGCCTGGTCAGCAAGTTCTACCAGGAGATCGCGGGCTTCCAGGGCATCGTCCTGCAAGCGGTGATCGCCACGTTCGGCGTGTTCTTCCTGATGGCGTTCCTCTACCGGGCCCGGGTCATCCGGGCCACGCCGAAGTTCGTCCGCGGCATGATCGCCGTGATGGCCGGCCTGTTCGCCGTCATGCTGATCAACTTCGTGCTCTCGCTGTTCGACGTCACCACCGGGCTGCGCAGCAACGGCGCCCTGGGCATCGGCTTCAGCATCATCTGCATCGTCGTCGCCTCGCTGAGCTTCATCCTCAGCTTCAACGAGGTCGAGGAAGGCGTGCGGATGGGTCTGCCGCAGCGCTACTCGTGGACGGCGGCGTTCGGCATCCTGGTCAGCCTCATCTGGCTGTACCTGGAGGTTCTGCGCCTGCTGAGCTTCCTGCAAGGCGACGACTAGCCGCCCGCACCACAACGTCACACCCGGCAGCGCCCGG
>NZ_JBEZGQ010000798.1:0-3948 GCF_040650095.1 Actinoplanes sp. NPDC048791
GGTGGCGCCGCCCCAGGCGGTCGGGCCGTCGAGCCAGGCGGCGCGCCGGGTCATCCAGCTGCGCATGACCTGGACCTGACCGGCCCAGGTCGCGGACGTGTCGGTGACGAACGGCCCGACCATCCGGGAGCTCAGGTTGGGCCACCGCTGGAAGTTGCGCTGGGCCGCGGCGGTCAGCGGCGTGCTGAGCGCGTCGACGCGGGCGTTGAGCGAGGCATCGGAGAGCAGGCCGCGACGCAGTGCCTGCCAGCGGACCTTGAGGTCGTTCTGGAACGCGGGATCGGTCAGCAGGATCTGGAACCAGTCGTTGGCCTGCGGCGAGCGGGTCTGCTGGTACTGCCAGCCGGCGGTCTGCTCGTTGCCGAAGAAGCCGCCGGTGCCGAAGCTCAGGTCGTAGTCCCACAGCGGCCCGGCCACGATCGGGCCTTCCCGGTCCTTGTAGAAGTAGGTGCTGCGCAGGTAGGAGTCCATCTCGCGGCTGAACTCGTTGAGGATCACCAGGTCGACCCAGGACTTCGTGTCGATCCAGCTGCGGTAGCCGGTCTGTGGATCGGCGAACCGGGAGCTGTGCAGCATGTCGTGGAACTGTTGCAGGTACTGCGTCAGCCAGGACTTCTGTTGCGCGTTCAGCGGTGACGGGTCCTCGACCTCGAGGTAGTTCCAGCAGGTAGCGGCCGGTCCCGTACAGGTCAGGGTGGGTTCCTCGGCGGCCAGCCACTCGAACTTGAAGATGTAGCCACCGCTGATCTTGGGCAGGGTGGTGTCGGCCTCCTTGAGCTGCTTCAGGTCGAGCCGGTCCTTGCTGTTCTTGATCGTCTCCACCAGCATGTACACGCCCTGGTAGTCGGCGGCGGCCACGGGCGCGGAGTCGACGTTGAGGTAGAGCTCGACGAAGCGGTACCGCTGCGTCGCCATGCCCATCTCGCGGCCGAGGTCGTAGATCAGCGCCTCGCGGATCAGCGACTTGTCGCTGAACGGCCCGCGCAGCACCCAGTCCGAGTCGGCCGGCAGGCCCAGCAGGGGCAGATCCGCGTCGTCGTCGGCGTTGTCGCGCAGCTCCAGCCGGTAGGGCGCCTTGTCGAACATGGCCGAGGACTGCCCGCGCAGGTGGATACCGGCCCGGGAGGCGACGGCCGGGGCCGCGGCGAGAGAGGTACGCCCACCCGTGGTGTCGAAGACCATGGCGGCGGCGTCCACGTAGTCGCGTCCGGGCTTGCCCTTGCCGTAGTCGTCGATGAGCATCAGCGGCAGGTCGTGCTGGGCGTCGAACGAGCGGGCCACGTACATCGCGGTGCCGGGTGCGCCGGTGGCCGTACCGTTGACGAAGGCCTGGGCCCGCAGCTGGGTGGTCCCGGTCAGGCTCAGGGCCCGGCCGGGGTAGGCCGTGGACGTGGCGGCCGGCGGCCGGCCGTCCGTGGTGTACCGGATCTCGGCGCCGGCGATCGTGGTGCTCAGCGCCACCGAGACCGACCCCTGGAAGGTGCCGCTCGGCACCGAGAACGTGATGTCGCCGGTCAGCTCGTCCTGCGCCGCGGCCACCGGAGCGGCGGCGCGCAGCGAGCGGCCCGCTTCGGCGCGGGCGCTGACGGTGAGGGCGAGCGGGGTGACGACGCACAGAGCGATGAGTGCGCCGAGGACCTTGGGTATCCGCCTAGCCATGGACCAGTTCCTCTCTCGCAGCGGTGAAGTGTCGCCGGAGCACCCGCCGCCAGGGCGCCGCCGGAAGATCCGGGCGGAGAGCGGCCAGTCCGGTGGCGTACTTGGAGAAGGCGACGGGACGGTGACCCCGGCGCCACAGCTCCCGGTCCGCGCGGGAGGCGGCCGAACCGGTCTTGGTCTCCACGATCGCCGTCCCGGGTAGCCGCACCTCGTCGCCGTCGGTGCTCCACCGCAGGGCGGTGTCGACGGTGACCCGGCTGTCGGTGCCGGGCAGCAGCAGCGTGAACCGCAGATATTCGGTACGCAGCGCCGAGGCGAGGACGACGTGGTCACCGGCCGGGAGACCGTGGCGGGAGAAGACGTCGTCGACGAATGCGCGTCCGGCCGCCACGGTGTGCTGCTGCTCGCGGTCGTGCGGGGCCCGGTACTTGACCGTGCTGCCGCGCGGGCCGGGCACCTTCACCTCCAGCCAGCAGCTGCCGGAGTCGACGTACGTGCGGGTCCGGACCTTGAACCGGCGGCGGTGCCGGTGCGCGGTCCGGTGGTAGCCGTTGAGCTCGGGGGTATCGAAGTAGAGCGACTCGTACGCGAACTGCCGGATCCCGTTGATCTCCAGCACCACGGCGTGCGGCGCGAGTGTCTCCAGCAGCAGGCCGGCGGCGTCGAGGGGCATGACGTACTTGCGGTCGACGCGGGTCTGCAGGGCGGCGCGCTCCTCCAGCTCGGCCAGGCCGATCCGGGGCAGCGTGTCCAGAGCGGCGAAGTCCATGACCGTGGTCACCGCCGCGCCGCGTACGCGGCCGGGCTCACCGGCGCCACCGCCCGGGAGGAGGTACGGGCGTACCGCACGTCGACCACCGTGGAGTCGTTGATCAGGTCCACCCGCAGCGGGCGCGCGGAGTGGACCTTGCCGTCGAGCAGGTGCTCGAGCAGGCCGATCAGCTCCTCGCGGTTGGTGACCACGGAGTCCAGTACGACCGTCTGGTGCTCGTACCGGCTGAACACCCGCCGGTTGTCGACGATCGCCATGACCGCCAGGATCAGGCCCATCAGGGCGATGTTGCGCCAGATCGAGACGGTGTCGAGCGCGCCCAGCAGGCCGAGCGCGAGCGCGGAGAAGAAGTACGCGACCTCGTGCTGGTCCAGTTCGGTCGAGCGCAGCCGGATGATCGACAGCACGCCGAACAGCGCGAAGCCCAGGCCCAGCCCGGCGCCGGAGCCGGTGGTGCGCAGCGCGTCGGCCACGGCCAGGACCCCGATGTTGACACCGAAGTAGGCCACCATCAGGTCCCGGCGCCGGTGCCGGGGGAAGTACAACCCGAGCACGAGCACGGTGACGGCCAGCACCTCGGCCCCGAGCAAGACGAATGCGGACATGCTCCGGTCCTCCTCCGAGCGGCGGAACGATCTGGAAGTTCCGGGACAAGACCGGAACTTGGCCCGCAGACTAAAACCGGCATTCGATGCATGTCAATGTTAACCTGGGCTTAACCACGGCGATTTGTTCACTAAATGAGCGCTTTACCTGCATGGACGTTCGCGTGGGTGATCGGGTTCAGACACCGGAAGTTTCGGGATAACAAGCTTTCGTCCCATACCCTGGGAGCGCTCCCATATATTGACGGACGTCATTGCTTTAACCCTGAACTTTTTCTAGTCTGCGAGCACCCTTCATCCCCGTCCCGCAAGGAGAGCCATGTCCTCCCATCGCTTCGCGGCTCCGATGTGGTCGCTCTTCCGCATCGTGATCGGCCTGCTGTTCCTCTGCCACGGGCTGGCCTCGGTCTTCGGCGTCCTCGGCGGCAACCGCGGCTCGGGCCAGGCGATCGAGCCCGGCACCTGGCCGAACTGGTACGCCGGCGTGATCCAGCTGGTCTGCGGCGCCCTGGTGCTGGCCGGCCTGGCCACCCGGCCCGCGGCGATCCTCGCCTCCGGCTCGATGGCGTACGCCTACTTCGTCGTCCACCAGCCGGAGGGCGTCCTGCCGATCCAGAACGGCGGCGTCACCCCGGCGCTGTACGCCTGGACCTTCCTCGCGATCGCCGTCCTGGGCGCCGGCCCGTGGTCGGTCGACGCGCTCATCGCCCGCCGCCGCGACACGACGACCGTCACGGTCCCCGAAGGCCGGCTCGCCGGCAGCCACCGATAGCTCACCGGGCCGCGAACGCCAGCGCCACACACCAGACGAGCAGGGCGGCACTGCCCCCGCAGGCCGCCGTCCTGATCCGGTCCGCGACCCGCAGCCGGCGGTAGGGCCCGTCGGCGAAGCCGTCCCGTTGCAGCAGCAGA
>NZ_JBEZGQ010000799.1:0-3940 GCF_040650095.1 Actinoplanes sp. NPDC048791
GCAGGCCGTCGCCGAGCGCCAGCTCGGTGCCGGGCGGGGCCTGGCCGGTGCCGGCGTCGACCCCGCTGATCCGGATCGCGTACGAGGAGAGCGGCAGGTCCAGGTCGTCCCGGGTCCGCACGGGCGGCATCACCATGCCCAGCTCGAGGGCCATCTTGCGGCGCAGGGCCCGGACCCGGTCCAGCAGGTCGCCGCCGTTGGAGTCGACCAGGTCGACCAGGTCGGGTGAGAGGGCCAGTTCCAGCGGGTCGACGCGCATCTCGCCGAGCAGCTGCTCGGGGGAGTCCGGTGCGGGGCGTTCGAGCTCGGCCGACGGGGTGCCGGCGACCTCCGGCTCCGGGTCCTTGATCCGCTGGGCGATCAGCATCACCGTGCCGCCGATCAGCAGGAACGGGATCTTGGGCAGGCCCGGGATCACGCACAGCCCGAGGGCGGCGCCACCGGCGATGCGCAGGGCCAGCTTGTTCTGGCTGAGCTGGGCCGTGACGCTGCTGCCCATGTCGCCGCTGGTGGCCGACCGGGTCGTGATGAGACCGGTGGCGACCGAGAGCAGCAGGGCCGGGATCTGCGAGACCAGGCCGTCACCGACGGTCAGCAGGCTGTAGTGGTTCATCGCCTCGCCGGGCGACATGCCCTCCTGGAGCATGCCGATGGCGAAGCCGCCGACCAGGTTGATGACCGTGATGATGATGGCGGCGATGGCGTCACCCTTGACGAACTTGGAACCACCGTCCATCGCGCCGTAGAAGTCGGCCTCGGCGGCGACGTCGGCCCGGCGTTGTTTCGCCTCCGCCTCGTCGATCAGACCGGCGTTGAGGTCGGCGTCGATCGCCATCTGCTTGCCGGGCATCGCGTCGAGGGTGAAGCGGGCCCCGACCTCGGCGACGCGCTCGGCGCCCTTGGTGACCACCACGATCTGCACGATGATCAGGATCATGAAGATCACCAGGCCGATGACCAGGGAGCCACCGACCACAAAACTGCCGAACGCGTGAATGACCTTGCCGGCGTCACCGTCGCGCAGCACCAGCCGGGTGGCGCTGATGTTGAGCGCCAGCCGGAAGAGGGTGGCGACCAGCAGCAGGGCCGGGAAGACGGAGAAGTCGAGCGGTCGCTGGACGAACATGGAGACCAGCAGGATCAGCAGGGCGCCGGTGATGTTGAGCGCGATGAGCAGGTCGAGCAGGAAGGTCGGCAGCGGCACGACCATCATGACGATGATGCCGATGACCCCGATGGGTACGGCGAACTTGCTGAGGTTGCGGTTCTTCACAGCACCCCCTCCACTTGCTGATACTCCCGCAGTGGCGCGCGTGATGTGAGTAAATCTCCCAGATTGTGGCTATGGTCCTATGCGGCCGCCGGGGTCGGGTTCGGGTTGCGATGGACCCCGGCCGCCGATCCCTTGGCCTTCAGGCTCATCACGAACGCCAGTACCTTGGCCACCGTGCCGTAGAACTCGGCCGGGATCTCCATGCCGACCTCCACGCTCTGCTCCAGCGCCCGGGCCAGCGGCACGTCCTGCACCATCGGGATGCGGTGCTCGGTGGCCAGCTCGCGGATCTTCTGGGCGGTGTTGCCCTGGCCCTTGGCGATGACCCGCGGGGCGCCGTGCTCCGGTTCGTACCGCAGGGCGACGGCGACGTGGGTCGGGTTGACCAGCACCACGTCGGCGGTCGGCACGTCGGCCATCTGCCGGTTGCGGGCCATGGCCATCTGTTTGGCCCGGATCTGGCCTTTGACGTGCGGATCGCCCTCGGTGTTCTTGTGCTCCTGCTTGACCTCCTCCTTGCTCATCCGCAGCTGCTTGTTGGTGCGCTTGCGCACCACGAAGTAGTCGGCGGCGGCCATCACGATGCCGGCCACCGCCGCCGCCCGGATCAGCGACAGCACGGCGTCGTTGATGACGCCGAGCAGGGAGCCGATCTGCAACTGACCCGCGGTCATCAGCAGCGGCACGATGTCCTTCATCGTCATGTACAGCACGCCGCCCAGCACCCCGGTCTTGACCAGGGCCTTCGTGCCCTCCCAGAGCGACTGCATACCGAACATCTTCTTGATGCCGGGCAGCGGGTTGAGCCGGTTGAACTTCGGGATGAACAGCTTGGTGGCGACCCGGATGCCGCCCTGGGCACCGGCCGCGGCGACGCCCACCGCCATCATCGTCAGCGCCAGCGGCAGCACGGCCCAGGCGGCACTCATCAGGCCGTCCTTGAGGATGCCCATGGCCACCTGCGGATCGGGGTCCGCGATGACGTCCGGGACCTTGGCCATCAGCTCCCGCGAGTGCTCCATCGTCGAACCCAGCGTGCGCGGCAGCACGATGCTGGCGGCCAGCATGCCGACCCAGGCGCCGATGTCCTGGCTGCGCCCGATCTGACCTTCCGCCTTGGCCTTCTTGAGTTTCTGGGCAGTGGGCTGTTCGGTCTTCTCGCCGGCCACGGATCACCCCCCGCTCAACCGGACGACCGCGGTGACAGCCTTGTCGATCAGGGTGTCGAGGGCCCGCGGCAGGACCGCGATGGCGGTCCCGGACAGCGTCAGCAGCAGGAAGATCTTCGCCGGGAAGCCCAGCTGGAACGCGTTCAGCGCCGGCGCCACCCGGTTGAGCAGGCCGAACGCGACATCGGTGAGGAACAGCACGGCGATCAGCGGGCCGGCGATCTGCACCGCGGCCACCACCATCTCGCCGATCCCGCTGGTGAGCAGCCGGCTCAGCGTCTCCAGCGAGAAACTCGCGTCCAGCGGCAGCGTCTTGTACGACTGCAGGAACCCCCGCAGCACCAGCTGGTGCCCGTCGCTGGCGAACAGCAGCGTCGCCGCGACCAGGTTGTAGAAGCGCCCGAAGACCGAGCTCTGGTTCTGCGACAACGGGTCGTAGGCGGACGCGAGGGTGAAGCCGCCGAAGACGTCCAGCAGGTCACCGGCCGCCTGCACCGCGGCGAAGAAGAGGTACGTGATGAAGCCCAGCGCCGCGCCCACGAAGACCTGCAGCACCGAGCTGGCGATGATCGCCGAGGTCTGGATGGTGGGCACCGAGGTGGTCAGGTACGGCGCCATCGGTAGCGCCAGCCCGATCGAGAGCAGCACCTTGACCTGCCCCGGGATGAGCCGGGAGTTGAACGGCGGGCAGAGCATCAGCCACGCGCCGGCCCGGGCCGCGCCCAGCATGATCGCGACCAGCTCCGAGATCGGCAGATCCCAATTCATTGGTACGACCCCACGAGCGCCGTGATGATCAGCCCCCAGCCGTTCACCAGCACGAACAACAGCAGCTTGAACGGCATCGCCACGGTCACCGGGGGCAGCATCATCATGCCCAGCGACATCAGCGACGCGGAGACGACCATGTCGATGATGAGGAACGGGATGAAGATGACGAAGCCGATGATGAAGGCCGCGCGCAGCTCGGACAGCACGAACGCGGGGATCAGCGTGGTGAGCTCCACGTCGGCCGGGGTCGCGGGCTTCTCCTGCCCGGACACCTTGACCAGCAGGGCCAGCTCGTCCTCGCGGGTGCTCTTGAGCATGAACTCGCGCAGCGGCTGCACCCCGTCGGCGAACGCCTGCGACTGGGTCTTGTCGCCGGCCAGGTAGGGCTGCACGCCCACCTCGTTCACCTGCGACACCACCGGGCTCATGATGAACAGGCTGATGAACAGGGCCAGCCCGGCGAGCACCTGGTTGGGCGGCAGGCTGGTCAGCCCCAGCGCGTTACGGGTGATCCCGAGGACCATGAACACCTTGGTGAAGCACGTGCACAGCAGCAACGCCGCCGGGGCGACCGAGAGCAGCGTCAGACCCAGCACGATCACCAGCGAGGAGGCCGGCTTGCTGCCGTCGGGATTCGTACGGGCGGTCGGCCCAGCCCACCGCGTCGGCGAGCGCCACCAACGGCTCGGTGCCCGAGCCGCAGAGCAGCGAGGACGCGCGCTTCGTG
>NZ_JBEZGQ010000800.1:0-3937 GCF_040650095.1 Actinoplanes sp. NPDC048791
GGCGACCGGACGATCGTGGCGACGCCCGCCGGCGAGGCTTGGGCCAATCCGACGGGCACGGCGGCGCTGGCCACCGCCGGCAGCGGAGACGTGCTGGCCGGCCTGCTCGGCTCGCTGCTCGCCGCCGGTCTGCCCGCGGAACGAGCGGCGATCATGGCGGCGTACGTGCACGGGCTGGCCGGGCGCCGGGCCGAGAGAGAGGGCCCGGTGACGTCGGAGGATGTGGCCGCGGCGCTGCGGCCGGTTCTGGCGGACCTCCTGTGACACGGGTTTTGTCATACCGCTCAGTAGGCTGGTGAACATGTGGCAGGCCGAGGTCCGGGTTGATCTGGACGCTATCCGGGACAACGTCGCGACGCTGCGCGCCGGCACCACCGCTGAGGTGATGGCTGTGGTCAAAGCCGACGGCTACGGGCACGGGATGCTGCCGGTGGCCCGGGCCGCGCTGGCCGGCGGGGCGACCTGGCTGGGCGTCGCCACCCTGGACGAGGCGTTGACGCTGCGCCGGGCCGGGCTGACCGTGCCGGTGCTGGCCTGGCTGCTCGCTCCCGGGTTGCCGCTGCACGACGGCGTTTCCGCTGATGTCGACCTCAATGCGGGCAGTCTGGCGCAGCTCGATGAGCTGGTCAGGGCGGCCCGGCGGGCGCAGCGACCGGCCCGGGTGCACCTCAAGCTCGACACCGGGCTCGCGCGCGGCGGTGCCACCCCGGCTGAGTGGCCCGCTCTGCTGGAGGCGGCGGCGAAAGCACAGGCCGACGGCGAGGTGGAGGTCGTCGGCGTGTGGAGCCACTTCGTGTACGCGGACGCGCCCGGCCACGAGACCGTTGATCATCAGCTAGCTGTGTTCGCCGAGGGCCTCGCGACCGCGGAGCAGTACGGCATCGAGCCCCGATACCGGCACATCGCCAACTCGGCGGCCACGCTGACCCGGCCCGACGCTCACTACGACCTGGTCCGGCCGGGGGTGGCGATCTATGGGCTGTCGCCGTTGCCGCCTGAGCACGAGACGGGACTGCGTCCGGCGATGACTGCTCGGGCCCGGGTCACGCTGACCAAGCGTGTGCCGGCGGGGCAGGGCGTTTCGTACGGGCACGCGTACCACACGGCGAAGGAGACGACGCTGGCTCTGGTGCCGCTCGGTTACGGCGACGGGGTGCCTCGGCATGCGTCCAATGTGGGGCCGGTGGCGTTGGGTGGGCGTGTCCGTACGATCGCCGGCCGGGTGTGCATGGACCAGATCATCTTGGACTGCGGGGACGATCCGGTGGCGGCGGGCGACGTGGCGGTCCTGTTCGGGCCGGGTGATGACGGCACGCCTACGGCCACCGACTGGGCCGAGGCGATCGGCACGATCAACTATGAGATCGTGACCCGCTTCGGCGGCACGCGCGTCCCTCGTGTCTACGACGGCACCGCCGGCCTCCCGAGCGGCGACCCAGGGGAGGGTGCGTGAGTCCCGCAAAGCCGTCCGCGAAGCCGTCCGGGAAGGTCGATCCGCGACGACGCGCCAAGCAGGTCGGGATCGTCGGCGCTGCCATCGGTCTCGCCGCGGCCGGTCTCGCCACCGCCTTCGCCGTCGAGCGCGCCCTCGTGCGCAAGTCGCTGAACGCCCCCGGTGACCCCCACTCCGACGAGGAGTTCGGCGACCAGCCGTTCGACCGCGCGCTCACCGTCACCGCCGCCGACGGCACCGACCTGCACGTCGAGATCGTCGAGCCCAAGGTCGCCGGGGCCAAGCCCACCGTCGTCTTCGTGCACGGCTTCGCGCTCGACATGGGCACCTTCTACTTCCAGCGGCAGGCGCTGACCGAGCTGGGCGAGAACAGGCTCGTCTTCTACGACCAGCCCGGGCACGGCCGGTCCAGCCGGCTGCAGTCCGGTGACTACGACATCGCCGCGCTGGGCAAGTCGCTCGCCGCCGTGCTCGACGAGACCGTGCCGGACGGGCACATCATCCTGGTCGGGCACTCGATGGGCGGCATGACGATCATGGCGTTCGCCGAGCAGTATCCGGAGTGGTTCGGCCAGCGGGTCACCGGTGTCGTGCTGATGTCCACCTCGGCCGGCCTGATCGACAAGAGCAAGCTCGGCATTCCGTCGCTGGTCGCGCGGGCCAGCGCCCCGTTCTTCCCGATATGGGGCGGGGCCGCCCGCCTCGGTGGCGGCGCCATCGACAAGGCCCGGATCGCGGTCGGTGACCTGGCCTGGCTGCTCACCCGCCGGTACGGCTTCGGCGACGCCCGGCCCAGCCCGTCGCTGGTGACCTTCGTGGAGCAGATGAACTCGAAGACCTCCGTCGAGACCCTCACCAAATATCTGAAGACGCTCTACACGCACAACCGCTTCCCGGCGCTGTCCGCGTTGCGGGGCGTGCCGGTGCTGGTGCTGGTGGGCACCAAGGACTATCTGACCCCGGTGGCGCACTCGGAGGAGATCCTGCGGCGCCTGCCCGAGGCGACGCTGGTGAAGATCGACAACAGCGGGCACGTCGTCATGCTGGAGAAGGCCGCTGAGGTCAACGCCGCGCTGATCCCCTTCCTGGAGAAGATCTCGTGAGCTCGGAGGCATGGTCCGGACTCAGGCTGGCCACAGTGGACGACACCCAGGCCTTCGGTCGCCGTCTCGCCGCTGTGCTGCGCCCCGGGGATCTGCTGCTGCTCACCGGCCCACTCGGCGCCGGCAAGACCGCGTTGGTGCAGGGCATCGGTGCGGGGCTCGGCGTGCAAGGAGCCATTACCTCGCCGACGTTTGTCATCGCCCGGGTGCACCGTCCCGATCCCGCGCGGGGCGGTGCTGTTCCGCTGGTGCACGCGGACGCGTACAGGCTGGGTGACGCGGCCGATCCGCGCGCCGAGATCGACGACCTCGACCTGGACGCGTCGGCGGACGACGCCGTCACCGTGGTCGAGTGGGGCGCCGGCCTGGTGGAGCAGCTCAACGACGAATACCTGGCCGTCCGGATCGACCGGCTCGACGACGACACCCGGGTCATCGACCTCGTCCCCCACGGCGGCGACTGGGCCGCCCGACTGGAGAAGATGTGAACCTGCCCGACATGCTCCCGCCCGCCTGGCGAACGGAGCTTCGGCCGTTCCTCGACGAAACGGCCACGGCAGCCCTCAGCGCCTACGTCGGCGAGCAGTACGCGACCAACACCGTGTATCCGCCCTTCGAGGACCTGTTCGCGGCCTACCGGCTGTGCCCGCCCGAGCAGGCCAAGGTGCTGATCCTCGGTCAGGACCCCTATCACGGGCCGGGGCAGGCGCACGGCCTCAGCTTCAGCGTCCGGGAAGGGGTGCGGATCCCGCCGTCGTTGCGCAACGTCTTCAAGGAGCTGGCCGAGGACGTCGCCGTTCCGCCGGCGACCAGCGGCGACCTCACCGGCTGGGCCCGGCAGGGGGTGCTGTTGCTCAACGCGGTCCTGACCGTACGCGCGGGAGCGGCGGCGTCCCACGCGAACAAGGGCTGGGAGGCGTTCACCGACGCGACGATCCAGGCGCTGAACGCCCGCGACGAGCGGGTGGTGTTCCTGCTCTGGGGCAGCTACGCCCGCAAGAAGGCGGCGCTGGTCAGCAACCCCGCGCACGTGGTGCTGGAGGCGGGCCACCCGAGCCCGCTGAACCCGAAGGGCTTCCGCGGCTCCCGCCCCTTCAGCGCGGCGAACAAAGCCCTGGCCGACGCGGGCCGCCCCCTCGTCGACTGGGACCCCCGAACCTGACCCGGCCGCGAGGATGACCGGCCAGTCAACAGGACGGGCAGGCGGGGATGGGGCGGACACAGGCGGCCGAGCCGGAGTCCGGCTCGGCAAGGCCGACGCGCCCGCCGGCGGCAGCCGGCACGCGAGCCGGGCGTGAGCCCCGCGCCCGGCTCCGCCGAGGCCGCCCAAGCCGGTTAGGGTTCTCAGGTGCTCGTTCTCGCTCTGGACACCTCCACTCCC
>NZ_JBEZGQ010000801.1:0-2042 GCF_040650095.1 Actinoplanes sp. NPDC048791
CCGGCGCGAAAGCGCCGGGGGCCGTTGTCTTTACTACTGGAATGTCTCGCTACGCCCTCCTCCTCGCGCCCTCCGCCAACCGCGTCTACGCCGACCAGGCCGGTCGACTCTCGCGGGCGGAGCTGGCCGCGTTCCGGCCCGTGCTCTCCTCGGAGGTGGCGGAGGTCGACGCCACCCGGATCGGCGGCGTGGAGTACCTGACGTTCACCGCGGACCTGCAGCCCCGTGACATCGCCTACCTGTCGAACATGTCGGCGGCCTACGCCCTGTTCGAGCGGGCCGGTGACGACCTGCTGCGGCCGCTGGAGCTGACCCCGCTGGCCCGCTACGACAGCGACCTGATCACCATCCCCAAGTACGCCGGCAAGACCAACGAGCAGTTCACCAAGCTGCTGCTCAACCTGACCCTGCTGGCCTCCGCCTCGCGCCGCCAGATGCTCGACGGGCACGTGATCGTCGGTGACTTCCTTGCGGGCCGCGGCACCACGCTCAACCAGGCGCTGATGTACGGCTACGACGCCATCGGCGTGGAGCTCGACGGCAAGGACGTCGAGGCGTACAAGCTGTTCCTGCAGACCTGGCTCAAGCGCAAGCGCCTCAAGCACACCGCCGAGCTCAACCCGGTCCGCCGGCAGGGCCGCAAGGCCGCCCGCCGGATGGAGATCACCATGGCGGCGAGCAAGGAGGACCACAAGGCCGGCGCGGTGCAGAAGGTGATCATGCTCAACGCGGACACCACCCAGCTCGACGGCCTGCTCCGGGCCAACTGCGTGGACGTGCTGGTCGTCGATCTGCCGTACGGCGTCGCGCACGGCAGCTACGAGGACGAGGGCGGCATGTCTCGGCGCCCGCTGGACCTGCTGGAGCGGGCCGTGCCGCAGTGGGTGCACCTGCTGCGTCCCGGTGGGGCCATCGGGCTGTCCTGGAACACCAAGGTGGCCCGGCGGGAGCTGGCCGAGGACATCCTGGTCGCCAACGGGCTGGCGCTGGTGCCGTACGAGGACCTGAGCCACCGGGTCGACCAGGGCATCGAGCGTGACGTGGTGGTGGCCCGGAAATCCAGCTGAATGGCACCGGGGTACCCGGGTACTCTCGCTCGCTGATGTATATCGAGACCGCACTCTTCGACCTGCTGCTGCCCGGCGACTCCCGTTCGCTCAAGCAGAAGCGTTCCTACCTCCGCCCGATCATCGCGATGCTGCGCAAGTACGAGGTCAGCGTCGCGGAGGTCGGCGACCACGACCTGCACGGCCGGGCCCAGATCGGGGTCGCCGTGGTCGCCGCCGAGCCGTCCCAGGCGCGCGCGGTGATCGACACGTGCGAGCACCAGATGGCCGGCCGGCCCGAGATCGAGCTGCTGTCGGTCCGGCGCCGGCTGCACGGTGACGACGACTGAGCAGTCCCGCCGGTGACCCCCGCGCACGACGCACCGACGCGGCGTTCGGGCCCCAGCGGTCATGGGTAGGCTTCAGGCGTTGGGCGGGGCGGTTTCGTCCCGGAGGCACGGTTGTCGGAGGTGGGCGATATGTCGGACCCGGCCAAGACGCGTCGGCACGCGGAGCGCATCCGCGAGCTGGTGGCATCGCTGGTGCGAGAGATCAAGGATCCCCGTCTCGGCATGGTGACGGTCACGGACGCCCGGATCACGGGTGATCTCCGCGACGCCCACGTCTACTACACCGTGCTCGGGGACCAGACGGAGCAGGCCGCGACCGCGGCGGCGCTGGACAGCGCCAAGGGCATGCTGCGCACCCGCGTCGGTCACGCCCTGGGCCTGCGGCACTCGCCGAGCCTCACGTTCGTGCTGGACAACGTCCAGGACAACGTCAAGGAGATCGACGAGCTGCTGGCCGCGGCCCGGCACCGCGACGCCGAGGTGCAGCGGCTGGCCGCCGGCAAGCAGTACGCCGGCGACCCGGACCCGTACAAGGCCGACGAGGACGAGGAAGACGAGGGGGGTGCGCGTGTAAGTCACTGTGGGGCGCGTCCTGCCTACCCACCTCATCCAGCCCGGATGACCTCGGCGTCAGCGGTTGCTGCCC
>NZ_JBEZGQ010000801.1:2052-3937 GCF_040650095.1 Actinoplanes sp. NPDC048791
CGCCGACGAGCGGGTCGGTGCCCGCGAGGACCAGGGGTGACCGAGGCGGTCACCGTCTCGGAGGGTGCGCCCACCGCGGCCGAGTTCTCGGCCGCGGTGGCGGCGATCCGTGAGCTGGCGCCGACCGGCCGGGTGCTGCTGATCTGTCACGTCAACCCGGACGGCGACGCGCTGGGCAGCATGCTCGGCTTCGGGCTGGGGCTGCGCCGGCTCGGCGTGCCCCGGCTGCAGGCCACCTTCCCCGGCACGTTCGAGATCCCCGACCCGTTCGCCGCGCTGCCCGGCCTCGACCTGCTGGTCAGCGAGGAGCAGGCGGAGCCGGAGCCCGATCTGGTGATCGTCTTCGACGTGGCCGCGGTGTCCCGGCTCGGGGCCCTGGCCGACCGGCTGCCCCGCGCCCGCGCCACCGTGGCCCTGGACCACCACGCGTCCAACACCGGCTTCGCGGGGGTCAACCTGGTCGACGCGGGTGCCGCCGCGACCTCGGTGGTCGCCGAGGAGCTGCTGCGCCGCCTCGACGTGCCGCTGGACGCCGAGATCGCCGAATGCCTGTACGTGGCCCTGGCCACCGACACCGGCTCGTTCCGCTTCGACATGACCACGCCGCGGGTGCACGAGATGGCCGCCCGGCTGATCGCCACCGGCCTGCGCCCGGGCGAGATCTCCCGCCGGGTGTTCGACAGCCGCCCGTTCGGCGCGATGAAGCTCTCCGCCGACGTGCTCAGCCGCGCGCAGCTCGATCCCACGGCGGCGGACGGGCACGGCATGGTGTGGACGTACGCGACCCTCGAGGACCTCGAGCGGCACGGGCAGCGGCCGTACGTGCTGGACGCGCTGATCGATCCGGTCCGGTGTGTGGCCGAGGTGGACGTGTCCGTGGTGGTCAAGCAGCTCGCCGAGCGCGAGTGGGCGGTGTCGCTGCGCAGCAAGGGCGCGGTCGACGTCAGTGCCGTCGCGGTGGCACTGGGCGGCGGCGGGCACCGGCTGGCCGCGGGTTTCACCGGCTACGGCACCCCGGGGGACGTTGTCACCGCGGTCCGCGACGAGCTGGGCCAGCACCTCATTCCGTAGCTTCTGCTCGACCAGGGCCGGCCTTCGGGCCGGCCTTTTGTCGTTGATCCGCTTCCCGAAGTGCGGGACACACCGAGCAACCCGCGAGACTGAACGATAGTTTGAGTTAACGGTGATTTGGTTTCTGCACGGGCGCTACCACCGACCGCCGCAGCAGCCTCGAGCCACCCGGGTCCACCATCCCGGGCTGTGTCGCCCCGCCACCCGTCCGGCGATCCCGGACCGGCCCCTCGCGACACGCCGCTCGATCGATCAGTGGGTGCCGTGCACCCGTTCCGCCGTGGAAGGACCACGAACATGGCTGCGATGCCCAAGCCCAAGCCCCAGTCCGACGACGCTCGCGAGCAGGCCCGCCGCGCGCTGCAGACGTCGATGGACACCCGCCAGTAAGCAGTCCGGCGCATTGCGCCCCTTACGGCTCGGCGGGCATCATGACTGTCCATGAGCCCGCTCGCCGCCGTCGACCCCCGCACCCTCAACCGGCGTATCGCCGCCCTGGCCCTGCCGGCCCTGGTCGTGCTGGCCGCCGAGCCGCTGTACGTGCTGGTGGACACCGCCGTGGTGGGCCACCTGGGCCGGATCCCGCTCGCGGCGGTCGCTGTCGGCGGCACCGTGATGTCGGTCGCCGTCTGGTTCGGGACGCTGATGGCGTACGGCACGACCGGCCGCGCCGCCCGTCGCTTCGGCGCGGGTGACCGCACCGCCGCCGTCGCCGAAGGCGTCCAGGCCTCCTGGCTCGCCCTGGCCACCGGCGCCCTGCTGGTCCTGCTGGCCCAGCTCTTCGCCACACCGGTCACCCGGGCCCTGGCCGCCG
>NZ_JBEZGQ010000802.1:0-3915 GCF_040650095.1 Actinoplanes sp. NPDC048791
GGTGGCCGGCCGGGTCCAGCGGCTGGCCGCAGAGCGGGCACGGCGGGCGGCCCGCCGCGACCACGCGCCGGGCGCGGTCGATGAACGCGCGGGTCGCCTCGGGGGTCAAACGGACGCGCAGCCGGTCGAGGTCGTCGTCGGGCTCGTCGTCCTCGTCGTCGGCGATCGGGTCGTCGTCCTCGTCCTCGTCGTCCTCGCCGAGCTCGACCTCCGCGTCGCCCTCACCGGCCTCGATCGCCTCGATGACGACGGTGGTGGTGTCGACGTCGAAGGCGAGACCGAGCGTGCCGACGCGGAACTCCTCGTCGACGGGGGTGTCCAGCGGCTCGTTGTCGTTGATCGCGAGCACGGGGGCCTCGGGCAGGTCGACGCCGAACCGCCGGCTGGCCTCGGTGAGCAGCTCCTCCAGCTTTTCGGCGAGCAGCGACACCTGGACCTTCTCCAGCGCCACGCTGACCACCCGGCCGCCACCGCGGGCCTGGAGGAAGAATGTCCGGTCCCCCGGCTCGCCCACCGTCCCGGCGACGAACCGCTCGGGCGGCTCGAAGGCATGCACCTGGTGGGTCATGGGTTCGACCCTATCCGCCCGCGTGCGCGAGCGCTCAGCCCACCGGCGGGGTTCGCCGAGGGCGCAAAGCGTGCGCACGCTGTGGTAACACGCCGGTTACCGGCCGTACTCATGCGCCGCCGCCCGCGCCACCGCCCACGGCCGCGTCGGACTCCGGGAGCGCGCCCTCGGCGGGCTTCGGCGGGATCAGCGCCGAGAGGTCCGCGGTGTCGTTGAGCCGCACCAGGAACGGGCGGGTCGGGGTGTAGCGGATCACGCTCACCGAGGCCGGATCGGCCACCAGGCGCTGGAACTCGTCGAGGTGCAGACCCATAGCGTCGGCCACGATGGCCTTGATCACATCTCCGTGGCTGCACGCCAGCCACAGCGCCTCCGGGCCGTGCGTGGCGGTGACCCGGGCGTCCCAGCGGCGGATGGTGGCCACCGCGCGGGCCGACATGGCCGCCATCGCCTCGCCGTTGGGGAACACGGCCGCGCTGGGGTGCTGCTGGACGACCGGCCAGAGCGGCTCGCCGGTGAGCTCCTTGAGCGGGCGGCCCTCCCAGTCGCCGTAGCCGCACTCGATCAGGCCCTCGTCGACCTCCGGCACGATGTCCGGCAGGGCCAGCTCCAGGGTCTGCCGGCAGCGGATCAGCGGGCTGGTCACCACGGCGGCGAGCGGCAGCTTGCGCAGCCGCTCACCGACCCGCTGGGCCTGGCCCCGGCCGGCCTCGTCGAGCTCGACCGGCAGCCGGCCGGCGAGCTCACCGGTGGCGTTGGCGGTGGTCCGCCCGTGGCGGAGCAGCAGAACGGTGGCCACGGCTACTCGGCCACGCCCGACGCCTCGTACGCCTCCGCGACGGTGCGCAGCGTGGCGATGCCGCTCTCCAGGTCGCCCACGTACGGGCTGATGGAGAGCGTGCCGACGCCGGCGGCGGCGTACTCCCGGATGCGTTCGGTGATCCGGGCCTTGGGCCCGACCATCGAGGTCCGGGTGATGAAGTCCTGCGGGATCGCGGCGGCCGCGTCCCGCGGCTTGCGGTCCAGGTAGAGGTCCTGGACCTCCTTGGCCGCGTCCGCGTAGCCCATCCGGACGGCGAGCTGGTTGTAGAAGTTCTGCTCGCGGCTGCCCATGCCGCCGACGTACAGCGCGGCGTACGGGCGGATCTGGTCGGCCCCGGCGGCGATGTCGTCGCCGATCACGACCGGGACGGTGGGCGCCACGTCGAAGCCGGTCAGGCCGGCGCCGCTCTTGGACCGGCCGCGCTCGATGTGCTGGAGATACTCCCCCGCGGCGTCGGGCGCGAAGAAGATGGCCAGCCAGCCGTCGGCGATCTCGCCCGCCAGCTCGAGATTCTTCGGGCCCACCGCGGCCAGGTAGATCGGGATCTGCTCGCGCGGCGGGTGGAAGCCCAGCCGCAGCGCCTTGCCGGGGCCGTCGGGCAGCGGCAGCGTGTAGTGCTCGCCGTCGTAGGCCACCGGCTTGCGGGCGATCGCCAGCTTGACGATGTCGACGTACTCGCGGGTGCGGCCCAGCGGCTTGCCGAAGCGCACACCGTGCCAGCCCTCGGAGACCTGCGGGCCGGAGACGCCCAGGCCCAGGCGGAACCGGCCGCCGGAGAGGGTGTCGATGGTCGCGGCGGTCATCGCGGTCATCGCCGGGCTGCGCGCCGGGATCTGCATGACGGCCGCGCCGACGTCGATCGACTGCGTCTGGCCGGCGATCCAGGCCAGCATGGTGGGCGAGTCCGAGCCGTACGCCTCCGCCGCCCAGACCACCGAGTAGCCGAGCCGGTCGGCCTCCTGGGCCATGGCCAGATGATCGGCGGGTGTGGTCCACGAGGTCTGGTATCCGAGGCTGAGTCCGAGCCGCACGGGTCCTCCCGTTTCTTCCGCGAGAGCACCGATGCTCCGCGCTACGAAGCCTAGGCGAACACGCTCAGTGATCTTCGCGGTGTTCGGTCGTCAACCCGACGGATCGCGGCCCTATTGAGCTGCCACGAGCGTTTCGCGGCCGGGCCCGGCTGAATAAGGTTCACCCATGCAACAACGACCGCTCGGCCGAAGCGGGCTGGCGGTCTCCCGGCTGGCCCTCGGCACCATGACGTGGGGCCGGGACACCGACCCCGACGACGCGGCCGACCAGCTGAAGCTCTATCTGGAGGCGGGCGGCACGCTGATCGACACCGCCGACGTGTACGGCGACGGCGACGCCGAGACGGTCATCGGCTCCCTGATCGACCACCTGGTGCCCCGCGACGAGGTGCTGATCGCCACCAAGGCCGGCCTCGGCGAGTACGGCTTCCGCCGCCGCGACAGCTCCCGCGGCCACCTGCTGCGCAGCCTGGACCAGTCGCTGCGCCGGCTCGGCACCGACTACGTGGACCTGTGGCAGGTGCACGGCTACGACCCGCAGACGCCGCTGGAGGAGACCCTGTCGGCGCTGGACCACGCGGTCAACAGCGGCCGGGTCCGCTACGTGGGCGTGTCCAACTTCGCCGGCTGGCAGACCGCGCGGGCCGCCGCCTGGCAGCAGGCGTTCCCGACCCGGGCCCCGATCGTCGCCACCCAGGTGGAGTATTCGCTGCTGGAACGCGGCGTCGAACGCGAGGTGCTGCCGGCCGCGGCGGCGCTGGGCATCGGCGTGCTGCCGTGGTCGCCGCTGGGCCGCGGGGTGCTGACGGGCAAGTACCGCAACGGCCGGCCGCTGGACTCGCGGGCCGCCACCGAGCACCTGGCGCCGTTCGTGCAGACATACCTGGAGCCGCGCAGCTCGAGCATCGTCGAGGCGGTGGTGATCGCGGCCGGCGGTCTGGGCGTGTCGCCGCTGGAGGTGGCGCTGGCGTGGATCCGGGACCGGCCGGGAGTGGTCGCGCCGATCCTGGGCGCGCGTACGGCCGGGCAGTTGCAGGGCGCGCTGCAGAGCGAGGACCTGGTGCTGCCGGGAGAGATCGCCGACGCCCTCGACGACGTGTCGGGGGTGCCGGTCGGCTACCCCGAGAGAGAGGGCCTGACCGGCCCGGGGACTGGTGACATGCCGGGCGCCGGGGCATATTAGGACGCATGGACTACGAGTACGCGCCGCTCCGGTTGCCATCGAATGTCGATCGCTTGACCGCCGCGGCGCAGCTGGCGATCCAGGCGGAATTCTCGGGGTGGGAGCTGGCCCGCGTCCAGCTCTTCCGGGACGGAACCCGGCAGGTGATGCTCCGCCGCAAGGTCCAGAGCAACCTCCAGCCGGGCCTGAGCACCTAGCCAAAGTCAAAAAGCAGCCGCCCGCCTCATGGAGGCGGGCGGCTGTTGCCCTGCCCGGCGACGGTTCAGACCGCGACCAGAGTCGCAGTGCGCCCGTCGATGTCGGGGACGCC
>NZ_JBEZGQ010000803.1:0-3908 GCF_040650095.1 Actinoplanes sp. NPDC048791
GCGGCCTCGGCACTGGCCAGCCCCATCGCGTCGGCGACGGTCTGCACCGCCGCGCGGGCGGCCTGGGGGTCCAGGGTGATCTCGCCGCCGGCCAGCGAGGCGGGCAGGTAGCCGAGCACCACGTTGGCGTCGGTCACCGTGGGCTCGGTGCCGCCCTTGCCGTAGGCGGCCGGTCCGGGCTCGGCGCCGGCGGACTGCGGACCCACCCGCAGCGCCTTGGTGAGCTGCGGGACATGGGCGATCGAGCCGCCGCCCGCGCCGACCGTGCGCACGTCGACGGCGGAGGCCCGTACCGTCAGGTCACCGACCTTGGTCTCGCGGCCGATCCGGGCCGTGCCGCCGCGCACCAGTGCCACGTCGGTCGAGGTGCCGCCCATGTCGAAGGTGATCAGCTCGGTGTGCCCGGACTGCTCGGCGACCCAGACCGCGCCGGTGACCCCGCCCGCCGGGCCGGAGAGCAGCATGGTCACCGGTGCCGAGATGGCCGCGCCGGCCGACGACAGGCCACCGTCACTGCGCAGGATCGACAGCTCCCCGGGTACGCCCTGCCCGGCCAGCTGCGCGGAGAGGTTGGCGACGTACCGGGCGACCTGGGGTTGCACGTAGCCGTTGGCCACGGTGGTCAAGGCGCGCTCGTACTCGCGCATCTCCGGCAGCACCACGCTGGACAACGAGACCTCGATGCCGGGCAGCTCCTCGGCGGCGAGCTCGGCGATGCGCCGCTCGTGCCGGTCGTCGGCGAAGGCGTTGATGAGCGACACCGCCAGCGCCTCGACGCCGTTGGCCCGCAACGCCCGCAGGGCCTGCCGGACCGCCTCCTCGTCGAGCTCCTGCACCACGGTGCCGTCGCTGCCGATCCGCTCCGGCGCCTCCACCGTGTTCTCCAGCGCGGCCAGCGGTTCCGGCTTGGGCCAGATGATCCAGCCGGCCAGCCCGCCCGGCACGAAGGACCGGGCGATCTGCAGCACCTGACGGAAGCCGCGGGTGGTCACCAGCCCGACCGTGGCGCCCTTGCCCTCCAGGATCGCGTTGGTCGCGACGGTGGTGCCGTGCAGCACGTGGGCGATGTCGCCGCGGGCGACGCCGGCCTCCGCGCACACTTTGTCGATGCCGTGCAGGACACCGATCGACTGGTCGCTCGGCGTCGAGGCGGTCTTGGCCCGCCAGGTCGACCCGGATTCCTCGTCAACCAGCAGCACGTCGGTGAAGGTTCCGCCCACATCCACGCCGAGTCGATATGACATCTCACTCCTCTAAATGATTCCGTCAGCGCGCAAGCGCACCTGCTCCTCGTCGTCCAGTCCGATCAGTCCGCCGTAGATCTCGTCGTTGTGCTCCCCGAGGGCCGGCCCGGCGGTACGGACGGTGCCGGGGGTCGCGGACAGCCGCGGGGTCGCGTTCTGCATGGGCAGCTCGCCGAAGTCGGGGTGCGGCACCCGCACGATCGCCTCGCGGGCCGCGAAGTGCGGGTCGGTGAACATGTCCTCGGCCCGGAAGATCCGGCCGGCCGGTACGCCGTTGGCGTGCAGGGTGCCGAGCAGCTGCTCGGCGCCCAGGGTCGAAGTCCAGCGGGCGATGTGGTCGTCGAGCTCGGCCATCGCGGCGCCGCGGGCGGAGTGGGTGGCGTAGCGCGGGTCGCGGGCCAGCTCCGGCTCCCCCATCGCGGCGGCGAGCCGGCCGAAAACCGTGTCCTGGTTGGCGGCGATCAGGATCAGGTCGCCGTCGCCGGTCGGGTAGACGTTGCTCGGCGAGACGTTGGGCAGCGTGGCCCCGGTGCGTTCGCGCTGGTAACCGGCCACCGACCATTCCGGCAGCAGCGACTCCATCATCGCCAGCACCGCCTCGTAGATGGCCGAGTCGACCACCTGGCCGCGGCCGGTGCGGGTGCGGCTGTGCACCGCGACCAGCGTGCCGAGGCAGGCGTAGACCGCGGCCAGGGAGTCGCCGAGCGAGATGCCGGCGCGCACCGGCGGGCCGCCGGGGTCGCCCATCACGTACCGGATGCCGCCCATGGCCTCGCCGATCGAGCCGAAGCCGGCCCGGCTCGCGTAGGGCCCGGTTTGGCCGTAGCCGGTCACCCGGGTGACGATCAGTCCGGGGTTGGTCCGCCACAGGGTCTCGGGGCCCATCCCCCAGCGCTCCAGCGTGCCGGGCCGGAAGTTCTCCACCACGATGTCGGCGGTGTCGATCAACCGGCGGATCAGCGCCTGACCCTCCGGCTCGCGCAGGTTGCAGGTGATCGACTTCTTGTTGCGGGCGACGACGGGCCACCACAGCGACTTGCCGTGCGGCTTCTCGCGTCCCCACTGGCGCATCGGGTCGCCCTTGGCGGGATCCTCGACCTTGATCACCTCGGCCCCGAAGTCACCGAGCAGCTGCCCGCAGAACGGCCCGGCCAGCAACTGCCCGAACTCCACGACCCGCAGATCGTCCAGCGGAAGACTCATGAGCGTGGCACCCCGATCATCGTGGCGCGGGCGTTGTAGAGGTGGGCCCGCATGATCGCCTCGGCCCAGTCGCCGTCGCCGGCCCGCGCGGCCGCGACCATCTCGACGTGGTGGTGCAGACTGCGCAGCAGCGCCTCCGGCGTGTAGTCGTGGAAGTTCTGGTGCACGACGGCGGCGTGGGTGACCCCGCGCAGCGCGGCGGCCAGCGGGGCCGTGCCGGCCACCTCGATGAACAGGCCGTGGAATCGCCGGTTGGCCTCGACGATGGGACCCAGGTCCTGCCGGCGGCCGGGCTTGCCGGTGCGCAGCATGGACTCGGCCAGCTCCTGCAGCTCGTCCAGCTGCTCCGGGCCGAGCTTCGGGACGGCCAGGCGGACCGCGTACGGCTCCAGCCGCAACCGCAGCTCGAAGATCTCCCGCAGCTCGGCGGTGGACCAGGTCGCCACCCGGGCGCCGCGGTTGGGCTGCAGCTCGACCAGTCCCTCGGCGGCCAGCCGGCTCAGCGCCTCCCGGATCGGCGTGCGGCTCACCTGGAGCCGGGTGGCCAGCTCCGCCTCGCCGAGCCGGGCCCCGGACGCGATCACCCCGGAGAGGATCTCCTCTCGCAGAGATTGCGCCGCCTGTTCCGCTGCTGGTCGCACCTGGCCTCCCGTTCCGCTCGATTGCATGCAATCCTGGTCACGGTCACGGCGTTTCCGCAAGAGGGGTGTCCACGATGAGGGCAGGTTGTATGCAATGAGCGTTTCTATCGTGGAGGTCTCCCCGCGCGACGGGCTGCAGAACGAGGCGGTGCCGGTGCCGACCGCCGACAAACTGGCGCTGATCGACACCCTGGTGGCCGGCGGCGTACGCCGCATCGAATGCACGAGCTTCGTCAACCCCCGCCGGGTGCCGCAGCTGGCCGACGCCGAGGAGGTCGCCGCCCGGCTGCCCCGCGGCACGGTGTCCTGGATCGGGCTGGTGCTCAACGAACGCGGCCTCGACCGGGCCGTCGCCGCCGGCATGGACGAGGTGAACGTCGTGGTGGTCGCCACGGACACGTTCAGCCGGCGCAACCAGGCCGTCGACACGGCCGGGGGCGTCGCGGCCTGGCACCGGATCGCCGAGCAGGCCCGGGCGGCCGGCCTGCGCACGACAGTCACGATCGCGGCGGCGTTCGGCTGCCCGTTCGAGGGTGAGGTTTCCGTGGACCGGGTCCGCGAGGTCACCGCCGGCTGCCTGGCCGCCGCGCGGCCTGACGAGCTCGCCTTCGCGGACACGATCGGCGTGGGGGTGCCGGCACAGGTGCGTGCTCTGGCCGGGATGGCCGCGGCAGAGGCGCCCGGCGTGCCGCTGCGCTGGCATTTCCACAACACCCGCAACACCGGCTACGCCAACGCGATCACGGCGGCCGACCTGGCCGGCGACCACCCGGTGGCGCTGGACAGCAGCGCCGGGGGGATCGGGGGTTGCCCGTTCGCG
>NZ_JBEZGQ010000804.1:0-3905 GCF_040650095.1 Actinoplanes sp. NPDC048791
CGAGGCGCGACGGCAGGAGCAGGCGGCCCGCACCCAGCAGCGGATCGGCATCAGCCAGCGCCTGATCAGCCAGGCCGACTCCATCCGGCAGCAGGATCCGCGTACGGCGACCCAACTCGGTCTCGCCGCGGCGCAGCTCAACCCGGGCGACCCGGCCGAGGCCGGGCTGGTCAACACGGTGGTCGGAACCCGTTACGCGGGGACCCTCAGCGGCCATACCGGATCGCTGACGGCGTCGGCGTTCAGCTCCGACGGCCGTCTGCTGGTGACCGGGAGCGCCGACAGCACCGCACGGCTGTGGGAGCTGCCCGAGCGCGGCACCCCGCGGAGCCTGGCCCGGCTCACCGACCACACCGACCTCGTGGTGAGCGTCGCCCTCAGCAAGGACGCCACGCTCCTGGCCACGGGCAGTCAGGACGGGACCGTCCTGCTGTGGGACCTCGGCGACCGCCGTCACCCCCGCCGCCTGGCCCAGCTCACCGAGCACACCGACAGCGTGACCACGGTCGCGCTCAGCGCCGACGGGCGCACCCTGGTCAGCGGCAGTGCGGACGGCTCCGCGCTGGTCTACGACCTGGCCGATCGCCGTGAGCCGCACCGCCTGGCCCGCCTGGCCGAGAGCGACTCGCAGCTGGACGATCTGGCCCTCAGCGCCGATGGGCACACCCTGGTGACCAGCCGGTGGGACGGCACCGTGGTGTGGGATCTGAGCGACCGCGGCAAACCGCAGCGCCTCGACACGCTGGACGAGCTCAAGCGCTCGTCGGTCGACCTGACGCTCAGCGCGGACGGGCGTACGCTCGCCGTCAGCCAGCAGGATCTGCCCGTCTCGGTGTGGGATCTCAGTGACCGCGCCGACGTCCGCCGGGTGGCCCAGCTCACCGACGGCACCGGCTGGGTGACCGCGATCGCGCTCAGCGCCGACGGGCACACCCTCGTGGCCAGCTACGCGAGCCGTGCCGTACTGGGGTGGGACCTGACCCGTCCCGCCGTGCCCGTACGGATCGCCCAGCTCACCCACAACTCCGGGTCGCTGAACGCGATCGCCCTCAGCGCCGACGGACAGTCGCTGGCCATGGAGGGCCGCAACTACACCGAGCAGTTGTGGGACCTGACCGACGCCACCGGCCCGCGGCGCGTCGCTGAGGTCACCGGCCACCGCGACTCGGTGAGCGGGGTTGCCCTCAGCGCCGACGGACGGACCTTCGTCACCGGCAGCTACGACGGCACCGCGCAGGTGTGGAACCTGTCCCGGCCCGCCGCCCCCCGCCTGCTGGGCCGGCTGGAGGGCCACCTCGACTCGCTGGACGCGGTCGCGCTCAGCGCCGACGGACGCACCGTCATCACCAGCAGCACCGACGTCGTGCGGCTCTGGGACACCGCCGACCTCTCCATCAGCCGCCCCGTCGTCTCGATGCACGGGGGGACGAACTCGGTGGCTGCGTCGGCGCTCAGCCGGGACGGCCGGCTTCTCTCCGTGGGCCTCGCCGACGGAACGGTCGAGCTGTGGAACACGACGGACCGCCGCGCACCGCGACGCCTGGCCCGCTTCGAGGGGGTCCGGATCGGGCTGGACGTGCTGACCCTCAGCGCCGATGGGAAGACCCTGGCCGTCGGGAACGGCGTGAACGTCCAGCTGTGGGACCTGACCGAGCCCGCCTCGCCCCGCAAGGCGGCGCTGCTCAGCGATTCCTCCGGCGCCCTGGACGAACTGGCGCTGAGCGCCGACGGCCGGACGTTCGCCGCCGGCGGCCCGTACGGCGTGGTGCTGCTGTGGGACACGACCGATCCGAGTCGTCCCCGTCAGCTCACCCAGGTCGTCGGCGACTTCGGCTCGGCCAACGCGGTGACGCTCAGCCCGGACGGACACACCCTCGCCATCAGCGGTCAGGACGGCGCCGTTCTGCTGTGGGACCTGACCGACCGCAGCCACCCCCGCCGCCTGGCCGAACTCGACGGCAAGCTCAGCTCAACGTCGGGGGTGGCGTTCAGCGCTGACGGAAACAGCCTGGCCGGTGGCTTGCGACGCTCCGCCGGCGTGTGGGATCTGGCCCAGCTCAACGATCTCCGCCGGCACGCGACCGAGCGCGCCTGTGCTGTCAACGGCGGCCTGACCCGGGCCGAATGGGCGCGCTATGTGACCGACGTTCCCTACGAGAGGACCTGTCGGTAGAGGGGGTCAGGCGTCGGTCAGCTCGCCCGCCAGCAGGCCCATCGTGTACTGGTCGTACCACCGGCCGTCGCGGCGGAAGACCTCGCGCAGGCGGCCCTCCTGCACGAAGCCGACCTTGCGGTACGCGCGCCAGGCCGCCTCGTTCTCCGTCACGACCGTCAGGGTGATCTTGTGCAGGCGCATCTTGTCGAAGCCGTAGCGGCACACTGTGCGGACAGTGTCCGTCGCATACCCCTTGCCCCAGTAGTTCTTCTCACCCAGATAGATGTCCAGCTCGGCGAGGCCGAGCTCGGGCTCGGCGCCGTGCAGCCGGACCAGGCCGATGAGCTTGTCATCGGCCTGGACCTCGACGCCCAGCAGCAGGTCGCCGTACTCGTTGCGGCCCCGCTCCTCGCCCAGCCACCGCGTCACCTGGGCCAGCGACTGCGGATGGCTGTCCTGCATCCAGCGCATGACCTCCGGGTCGTGGTTCCACCGCCACAGCGCCTCGGCGTCGGACGGTTCCATGGCTCGCAGTCGCACCAGATCACCCAGCATGGTTGCCAGGATTATCACGACCGGGGGCGGCCCGCGACGTAAATATCGCCATCGGCCACCGCCACGTCGCGCGCGCTGCTGGCCCCGGTGGCCAGGATCCAGGCCGGGTCACGACGACCGTCGATCACCTCGATGCGCTGCACCGGCCTGGGAGTGGCGATCGTGGTCTCGTACCGCCAGAAGCTGCCGGCGGTCAGCCGGTAGGCGCCGATGCCGGGCGTGCCGTCCGCCGGGGTCGCGTAGATCCGCCAGCTCGCCGGTCCGGCCGGCTCCATGTCGCGCACCCGCACCCCGGTGGCCACCTCCCGGGTGCGCCAGCCGCCGGGCCCGGCCCACGTCCCGGTGTGGGTGTGCACCACGCCGGCCTGGTCGAGCTGCATCCACACCACGAACGGCGCGACCCCGAGCGTCGTGCCGACCAGGTTGATGTAGTCCGGCGAGCGCGGGTTCACCGTCTGCAGCGGCGTCTCCGCCACCTTGAGGTGCGCCTCCTGGTCGGCGTCGTCGATCGAGGTGCCCAGCGACCGCCCGGCGGCCGAGCGGAAGGTCAGCGAGCCCGGGTCGAACGCCGTGTAGTAGATGTTGCGGTGGTAGCGGTCGTGCAGGTGACCCTCGGGACCGCCGCCGGCCAGCGTGTAGACGATGCCGACCCGCTCACGGTGCAGCAGCGTCGCGGGCTCGTAGCGCAGCTGGCCGATGTAGATCTCGTTCATGTTGTCCGGCCGGTTCAGCGGCGCGATCGCCCAGCGGTCCCCGGTCAGCGTGGTCGAGCTCTGCCAGGTGCGCCCGTCGTCGGTCGACCGGACGTACTTCATCGGCCGGGTGTCGGTCGGGAAGGCCGGGTCGAAATCCCCGGCGGTCTCGCGGAAGAAGACGAAGATCGTGCCGTCGGCGGTGCGGAAGGGCATGGGGTACGTCGCCCCGAGCCCTTCCGCGATGTTCACGTCGGTCCAGGTGCCCTCGATCGAGTGCGGTCGCGGCGAGCGGGCCACCCACAGCTCACGGTTGTGCAGACCGCGGAAGACCAGCAGGTGACCGTCGGCGGCCTGGATCATGGTCGGGTAGTTGTGCGAGTCGTTGTCGCCGCCGGCCACCCGGACCGGGTCGCTCCAGGTGCCGGTGCGGTGCTCGTAGGACTGCACGTAGTTGTCCTCGTACTGCCCGGCCCAGGAGATGAACGTCCGGCCCACGGCGG
>NZ_JBEZGQ010000805.1:0-3901 GCF_040650095.1 Actinoplanes sp. NPDC048791
CTGGCCGCGGCCGGGGTTGAGGTCGCGCACGCCGCGTTCTTCGACACGGTGACCGCGGTGGTGCCGGGCCGGGCGGCCGAGGTGGTCGCGGCGGCCGAGGGTGCGGGGATCAATCTGCGGCTGGTGGACGCCGACCGGGTGTCGGTCGCGTGTGACGAGACGACGACGCCGGCGCACGTCGAGGCGGTGCTGGCCGCGTTCGGTGCGGCTCCGGCTCCGGCTGACGGGGCGGCGTTGCCGGCTGGTCTGGAGCGCACCACCGACTATCTGACGCACCCGGTGTTCTCGGCGCACCACTCGGAGACGGCGATGCTGCGGTATCTGCGCAAGCTGTCGGACCGGGACTACGCGCTGGACCGGGGCATGATCCCGCTGGGTTCGTGCACGATGAAGCTGAACGCGACCACCGAGATGGAGCCGGTCAGCTGGGCGGAGTTCGCCAACATCCACCCGTACGCGCCGGCGTCGCAGACGGCGGGTTACGAGGCGCTGGTGGCGCAGCTGGAGGGCTGGCTGGCCGAGGTCACCGGGTACGACGCGGTGAGTGTGCAGCCGAACGCGGGTTCGCAGGGTGAGCTGGCGGGTCTGCTGGCGATCCGGGGTTATCACCGGTCGCGGGGCGAGACCCACCGGGACGTGTGCCTGATCCCGTCGAGTGCGCACGGCACGAACGCGGCCAGCGCGGTGATGGCGGGCATGCGGGTGGTCGTGGTGGCCTGCGACGAGAACGGCAACGTGGACCTGGGTGACCTGGCCGCCAAGATCGAAAAGCACGCGGACGCGCTGGCGGCGATCATGGTGACGTATCCGTCGACCCACGGCGTGTACGAGAAGGGCATCGCGGAGCTGTGCGGCGCGGTGCACGACGCGGGTGGTCAGGTGTACGTCGACGGGGCGAACCTGAACGCGCTGGTCGGTTTCGCCAAGCCGGGCAAGTTCGGCGCGGACGTGTCGCACCTGAACCTGCACAAGACGTTCTGCATCCCGCACGGCGGCGGTGGCCCCGGGGTGGGCCCGGTCGCGGTGCGCGCGCATCTGGCGGAGTTCCTGCCGGGTGACCCGCTGGAGCCCGGTGAGCACCACGCGGTGTCGGCGGCGGCGCACGGCTCGGCCGGGATCCTGCCGATCTCGTGGGCGTACCTGCGGATGATGGGCCCGGAGGGGCTGGCCGCGGCGACCGGGGTGGCGGTGCTGGCGGCGAACTATGTGGCGGCGCGGCTGCGGGAGCACTACCCGGTGCTGTACGCCGGCAACGAGGGCCTGGTCGCGCACGAGTGCATCCTGGACCTGCGGCCGCTGACCAAGGCGACGGGCGTGTCGGTCGACGATGTGGCCAAGCGGCTCATCGACTACGGCTTCCACGCGCCGACGATGTCGTTCCCGGTGGCCGGGACGCTGATGGTGGAGCCGACCGAGAGCGAGGACCTGGCCGAGCTGGACCGGTTCTGCGACGCGATGATCGCGATCAAGGGCGAGATCGACCGGGTGGCTGCGGGGGAGTGGCCGCGGGACGACAATCCGCTGCACAACGCCCCGCACACGGCGGCGGCGGTGACGGCGGACGAGTGGCAGCACGCGTACCCGCGGTCGCTGGCTGGTTTCCCGGCCGGGGTGGACCGGACCTCGAAGTACTGGCCGCCGGTGCGGCGCATCGACGGGGCGTACGGGGACCGGAACCTGGTCTGCTCGTGCCCCTCGCCGGAGGCGTTCGAGGACTGAGTGGTCCGGTGCGGCGGGTCCGTCGCGGGTCGGCCGGGGTGGTGCTTCCGGTCGGCCCGCGGGCGTGTCGCAGGTCTCTCAGGCCGCCAGGGCGTGCACGGCCGGTCCGCGGTGTGGTGCGATCGTCCTGCCGTCGGGCAGCAGCTCACCGGTGTCCTCGAAGACGATGACACCGTTGCAGAGCAGGCTCCATCCCTGCTCGGGGAAGGTCGCCACGATCCGGGCCGCTTCGCGGTCGACGGCTTCGGCAGAGGGGCAGGACTTCTGGTGCTGGCACATCGGGTGTCTCCGGTAGGGGGTTGTGTCGTGCTTCACATCAACGGGGCGGAACACTACTCCCATCCGAACGAATCCGGATCTCGTGAGTGACGGCGCCCCATTGAGAGAATCCACTGTTCTGATGTTCCACGGCAGAGCCGCCGCCGACCACTTTCCGACACCCGGGCGGGGTCCTCAACCGGGTTCTCCGGCGTCCTGCCAGGGCCGTCACGGTGAGTCATACCGTTTCGAGTGGTCGGTGGGTGATGGCGGTGACCCCGCAGAGCTTGTCGCGGCGTTCCTCGAAGGCAACGGACTGCCGGTGCGAGACATCGGCCGAACGGCTACCCAATTCCACCCGACCGGCGTCGGAACCCCTTGCGGCGCAGCACTGTACGTGTCCGCGTCGGCCGGTTCGGTGATCATCGGCGGGCCTGCCGGAGCGCCCTCTCCGGTCCCCGGGATCCCGGATGTGGTGGCCGTGGTGCACACCCACCGCGACCCCACCGAGCCGTCACCGTCTGTGATGGGAGCGTGTGCGATCGGCTCCGGCAATTCGGGAGGTTCCGCAGCGGGTGCACGCCCGGACGAGTGGCGGCTGGGTCCGTGGCACGACAGTTGGAGCCGCGCCGAGCACGCCGCCGCGGTCACCGCCGTCCGGGCCGCGATCGGGCGTGGCGATGTCTATCAGGTCAACGTCGTGGGGCACGCCTCAGCGCCGTACACGGGTGATCCGGGGCCGGCCCTGGCCCGGGTGGCCGCTCTGCCCGGCGCGCGCTACGGCGGCGTTCTGACGGGTGAAGGCTGGGCCGTGGCGACGGCCACGCCGGAGACGCTGGTCGAGGTCCGCGGCGGCCGGGTGATCACCCGGCCGATCAAGGGCACCCGGCCGGCCACCGAGCAGGGCCGCCGCGAGCTGCTCGCCTCGGCCAAGGAACGCGCCGAGCACGTGATGATCGTCGACCTGGAACGCAACGACCTGGCCCGCCTCGGCGTGGGCGCGGTCCGGGTGGACGAGCTGTTCGCGGTGCGCCGCTGGTGCGAGCTGTGGCAGGCCGAGTCGGTGGTGTCCGCCCCGATCGAGCAGCCGGTGGGCCTGCCCGGGCTGCTGCGGGCGCTGTGCCCGGGCGGCTCGGTGACCGGCGCGCCCAAGCACGCGGCGCTGCGCGAGATCGCCCGGCTGGAGCCGGTCGGCCGCGGCGTCGCCATGGGCGCGCTGGGCTGGGTCGGCACCGACCACGTCGACCTGGGCCTGAGCATCCGTACGGTGGCCGTCGACGGTGAGCGGGTGCACCTGTGGGCGGGCGGTGGCATCACCATCGACAGTGACCCGTGGGCGGAGGTCGACGAGGCGGCGGCCAAGGCGGCCCCGATGCGCGCCGCGCTGGCCGGTCCCTGAACCGCGCGCCCACTTCGCCTAGGTTGGGCCCATGACTGTGCGACCCATCCGTTTCTACGGCGACCCGGTGCTGCGGACCCCCGCGGCCGAGGTCGTCACGTTCGACGACGACCTGCGGGCGCTGATCACCGACCTGGAGGACACCGTGCGCGAGCCCGGCCGGGCCGGGGTCGCCGCCCCGCAGATCGGTGTCGGCCTGCGCGCGTTCTCGTACAACGTCGACGGCGTGGTCGCTCACCTGATCAACCCGGTGCTGTCGGAGCCCGACGGTGAGCAGGACGACGAGGAGGGCTGCCTGTCGCTGCCCGGCATGGAATATCCGACCCGGCGGGCCTGGTCGGTGACCGCCACCGGCGTCGACCAGTTCGGTGAGCCGCTGACGATCAAGGGCACCGGGCTGCTGGCCCGGGCGTTGCAGCACGAGACCGACCACCTCGACGGCCGGCTCTACATCGACACGCTGACCGGAGACGTCCGCCGCCAGGCCCTGCGCGAGCTGCGCCGCGGCCCGCGGGCGGCCCGCCG
>NZ_JBEZGQ010000806.1:0-3876 GCF_040650095.1 Actinoplanes sp. NPDC048791
GGGTGGAGGCGGCCGATCCGTCGCTGGCCGACCTGGCCGGGCTGCTCACCGGTCCCGGGCGGCTGGGCCGGATGGGCGGTACGGCCAGAGTCGCGGTCCGGGTCGACGCCGCCTGGCGGGTGCACGTGCTGGTCGAGGAGCTGGTCTCCCGGGGCCTGGTGGTCACCTGGGCGCCGGTGACGACCGACGGCGTCGACGATCACGTGGCGGAACTCACGGCCGAGCCGGTGGAGCTGACGCTGGCGGCCGTCGAGGAGCCCGTCGAGCCGGCCGACGAACCGGCCGCAGCCGACGACGAGGGCGCGACCGGCGACGAGCCCGAGGACGTCGAAGCCGGGACTGTAGATAAGAAGGAGAACGCGGAGCCCCGTACCGTCTCTTTCGAGGTCCGGACCGCTTACAGCAGCCGGCTGGACCCGCTCGCCCGGGCCTGGCCACCGCCGGCCGACCGGCTCTTTCTGACCGGGTCGCAGCTGCGGCTCTGGGTCGCCGCGGCCGGGTCGCCGCGGCCCGAGGGCTACGCGCTCGGTCTGGATCCCGACGGCTTTCTTGACAAAGCCGCCGACGCGGCGCTGACCCGGGTCGGTCTGGCCGGCACCATCCAGGCCGGTCCGGCGTACGTCATCGCAGGTCGCAGGCGTCTCGCCCGGCTCGCCGAGCTGGTCGGCGAACGGCCCGCCGCGGCACCCGAAAGGCTGTGGCCGGGCGCCGCCGCCGGTTGACCTTCCCCGATTGTGTCCGACACGACGCCATGTTCCCGGTGTACGGTGTCGCCGTCGGACGCATGCGGTGGCCGGACCGTTACCATCCGACTTCTCCGTTGCCCGGGGAATGCCTGCTCGTCCGGCGCGTTACGTTGAACGTCCGCGTGTCCGTCGTCCGCGACGGTCCGCCGATCGATCGAGAAGTGTGGGAGTGCCGTGCCGGAGAAAGCCAGGACGACCCGTCTGGTCATCGTCGAGTCCCCGTCGAAGGCCAAGACGATCGCCGGCTATCTGGGGCCCGACTATTTTGTCGAGGCCTCCTTCGGCCATGTCCGGGACCTGCCGAAGAACGCCGCCGACGTGCCCGCCAAGTACAAGGGCGAGTCGTGGGCGCGGCTCGGCGTCGACGTCGACAACGGCTTCCACGCGCTCTACGTGGTCTCGCAGGACCGTAAGGCCCAGATCGCCAAGTTGACCAAGCTGGCCAAAGAGGTCGACGAGATCCTGCTCGCCACCGATGAGGACCGCGAGGGCGAGGCCATCGCCTGGCACCTGGTCGAGACGATCAAGCCCAAGGTCCCGATCAAGCGGATGGTCTTCCACGAGATCACCAAGGCCGCCATCCAGGCCGCGGTGGCCAACCCGCGCGAGATCGACAAGGACCTGGTCGACGCGCAGGAGGCCCGGCGCATCCTGGACCGGCTCTACGGGTACGAGGTCAGCCCCGTCCTGTGGAAGAAGGTGATGCCCCGCCTGTCCGCCGGGCGCGTCCAGTCCGTGGCCACCCGGATCGTGGTCGAGCGGGAGCGCCAGCGGATGGCGTTCCGCAGCGCGGAGTACTGGGACATCAACGCTCTGCTGTCGGTGCAGGGCAAGACCGAGGGCACCAAGTCGTTCTCGGCCACCCTGATCGCCCTGGACGGCGACCGGATCGCCACCGGCCGTGACTTCGAGCCGACCACCGGCCAGGTCAAGCCCGGCGCCGGCGTGGTCCACCTGGACGGCGACGGGGCGCGCGGGCTCGCGGCGCGTCTCGAGGACCGCCCGTTCACGGTCACCCGCGTGGAGGAGAAGCCGTACCGGCGTAAGCCGTACGCACCGTTCATCACCTCGACGCTGCAGCAGGAAGCCGCCCGCAAGATGCGGTTCTCCTCGTCGCAGACCATGCGCACGGCCCAGCGGCTGTACGAGAACGGCTACATCACCTACATGCGTACGGACTCGGTGAACCTCTCCGAGACCGCCATCAGCGCGGCCCGCCGCCAGATCGCCGAGCTGTACGGCGCCAACAACGTGCCGCCGCAGCCCCGCCGCTACACCGGCAAGGTCAAGAACGCGCAGGAGGCGCACGAGGCGATCCGCCCCGCGGGGGACAACTTCCGTACCCCCGGCGAGGTCGCCAACGAGCTGTCCACCGACGAGTTCAAGCTCTACGAGCTGATCTGGCGCCGTACGGTCGCGTCGCAGATGACCGACGCCGTCGGCAACTCCGTCTCGGTGCGCATCCGCGCGATCTCCACCGCCGGTGAAGAGGTCGACTTCGGGGCCAGCGGCAAGACCATCACCGACCCGGGCTTCCTGCGCGCCTACGTCGAGTCGTCCGACGACGAGAACGCCGAGGCCGAGGACGCCGAGCGCCGCCTGCCGAACCTGGTCAAGGACCAGCCGCTGACGGCCGAGGAGCTCAACGCGATCGGTCACCACACCTCGCCGCCCGCCCGCTACACCGAGGCGTCGCTGGTCAAGGCCCTCGAAGAGCTGGGCATCGGCCGCCCGTCGACCTACGAGTCGATCATGCGGACGATCCAGGACCGGGGGTACGTGGAGAAGCGCGGCCAGGCGCTGATCCCGTCGTTCATCGCGTTCGCGGTCATCGGCCTGCTCGAGGGCCACTACCCGCGGCTGGTCGACTACAACTTCACCGCCGCGATGGAGACCCAGCTCGACGACATCGCCGGTGGCGACCACGCGGCCCTGGACTTCCTCACCTCCTTCTACTTCGGCAGCGACCTGGGCGCGGACGACTCGATCGCCAAGGCCGGCGGCCTGAAGAAGATGGTCACCGAGAACCTCAGCGACATCGACGCCCGCGCGGTCAACTCGATCCCGCTGTTCACCGACGACGCCGGCCGCAACGTGGTGGTCCGCGTCGGCCGCTACGGGCCGTACCTGCAGCGGGCCCTGCCCGACTCGACCGAGGAGGCGCCCGAGGACCGGGTGTCCATCCCCGAGGGCGTCGCGCCGGACGAGCTGACCGTCGAGAAGGTCACCGAGCTCTACCTGGGTGGCGGCGGCGAGCGCAGCCTGGGCGACGACCCGGCCACCGGCGAGTCCGTGACGCTCAAGTCGGGTCGCTTCGGCCCGTACGTGCAGAGCGGCGAGAAGAAGTCCAGCCTGTTCAAGTCCCAGACGCCGGACACGCTCACCCTCGAGCAGGCCCTGCGGCTGCTGGAGCTGCCCCGTACGGTCGGCAAGGACCCCGAGGGCGCGGAGATCGTCGCGGCCAACGGTCGCTACGGCCCGTACGTGAAGCGCGGTGACGACTTCCGCTCGCTGGAGAGCGAGGACAAGCTCTTCACCGTGACGCTGGACGAGGCGCTGGCCCTGCTAGCCGCCCCGAAGACCCGCCAGCGCCGGGCCGCCGCGCCGCCACTGCGCGAGATGGGCAACGACCCGGCCACCGACAAGCCGATGGTGATCAAGGAAGGCCGCTTCGGCCCGTACGTGACGGACGGCGAGTTCAACGCGTCCCTGCGCCGCGGCCAGACGCCGGAAGAACTGACCGTCCAGCAGGCCTCCGAGATGCTCGCCGAGAAGCGCGCCAAGGGACCCGCCCCCAAGAAGAAGGCAGCGGCTAAAAAGGCACCCGCCAAGAAGGCGGCAGCCGCCTCCTCCGACGCCACCCCCGCCAAGAAGGCCGCCGCCAAAAAGGCACCCGCCAAAAAGGCTGCCGCCAAGAAGGCCACCCCCGCCAAGCGAGCCACCAACTCCTCCCCAGCCGCCAAGAAGACCGCCCCCTCAAAGGCGACGGCCTCAGCGAACTGAGAGATCTTGGTGGCGAGTGGTCGCTATAGCAGCTCTTCAGTCCCATGAGATGTGTCAGTGTTGATGTCCCGATACATGTGTCACCCGTGCAGGATCTTGAGCGTGTGGGTGTGTCCTGCCGTATATG
>NZ_JBEZGQ010000807.1:0-3869 GCF_040650095.1 Actinoplanes sp. NPDC048791
CCCGACCGCGCCCAGTGCGGCGGTCACCTCACCGGCGGCCGGGCGGCGGCCGGCCAGGCGCAGCGGCAGAGCCACGTTCTGCGCCGCGCTGAGCGACGAGACCAGGTTGAACGCCTGGAAGACGAAGCCGACCCGGTCGCGGCGCAGCCGGGTCAGCGCTGTCTCGTCCAGGTCGCCGAGCGGTGTGCCGGCGATCGAGACCACACCGCCGGTCGGGCGGTCCAGACCGGCGGCACAGTGCAGCAGCGTCGACTTCCCGGAGCCGGACGGCCCCATCACGGCGCTGAACGTCCCCGGCGGGAAGTCCACGTTCACGTCGTCGAGGGCGAGCACCTGCCGGGTGCCCGAGCGGTAGATCATCCGCACGTCGCGGAGGGAAACGGCCATGGCGAAAACAATGTCGGCTCCGCTGCGACCCGTCGTCATGCTCAGGACGACACCTGGAGTCCTCCTTGGGCAGGACGGCCGGCCGCCGCTTCATCCTCAGGTATGACGACTCAGGGACGACGACCCCGCAGCGTGTCGCCGCTAGGGTCGGGAACGTGCCTGTCCCACCCTTCCTGCTCTGGCGACCCGGCCGGGTCCAGCGGCGCATTTTCGATGCCGTCCTGGCCGCCGCGGTCACGCTCGTGTGCCTGCTGTCGGCTGTCGAGTCACCGGCCGCAGGCCCCCACGAGTCCGCCTGGGTCACCCTCGTCGCAAGTCTGGCGATGGGTGCGCCACTCGCGGTTCGCCGGCTCGTGCCGCTGGGTGCCGCGGCGGTCGTGCTGAGCGCGGCGGCGGTCTGCCTGGCCACCGGCCTGGTTCCGGACTTCGCTTTTCCCGGGCCGGTGCTGGCGGCGGGCATCGCGCTGTATTCGGTCGGTGCGCAGGTTCCCGGGCGCCGCGCGGTTATGGCTCTGGTGGCCGGGGCCGCCCTGGTGGCCGCGGCCACGGTGGTCGCCGACGACTCCGCCGACGGTCCGGGGTCCTTCGAGGTGGCCCTCGTGGTCCTGGTGTTCGGCGTCTGCTGGCTGCTCGGCTGGACTCTGCGCGAACGCCGGGCCCACGCGGCCCGGACCGCCGCGCAGGCGACCACGCAGGCGGTGACCGAGGAGCGGCTGCGGATCGCCCGCGAGATCCACGACATCGTCGGGCACAGCCTCACCGTGATCGCGGTCAAGTCGGCGATCGGCAGCCACGTCGCCGCCGAACGGCCGGCGGAGGCCAGCGCCGCCCTGGACGTCATCGCGGCGACGAGCCGCAGTGCCCTCACCGAGCTGCGCCGCGCGGTCGGCGCCCTGCGGACCGACCCGGACTTCGCCCCGACGCCGACCCTGGCCGAGCTGCGGAAGCTGGCCGACCGGGCCGCCGAGGCGGGGATCGACGTACGGCTCGACGTGCGCGGCGACTGCGAGGTACCGGAGGGTGTCGCGCTGGCCGCGGTTCGCATCGTGCAGGAGTCCCTGACCAATGTCGTCAAGCACGCGGGGCCGACCAGCTGCCGCGTCGACGTCGAGGGGGTGCCGGGCGAGCTCCGGGTGGAGGTGACCAACGACGGCACGACGGCCCGCCGGCCGGCCGTCGACGGTGCGGGCCTGACCGGCATGCGCGAACGGGTCGCCATGCACGCGGGAGCGCTGACCGCCGGTCCCCGGGACCAGGGCGGCTTCCGCGTCCGCGCGACCCTGCCCTACGAGCAGCCAGCATGAGCGCCCGCGGCGAGCCGATCCGCGTTCTCATCGCGGACGATCAGGCGCTCGTGCGCGCCGGTTTCCGCCTGCTCATCGACGTCACCCCCGATCTCGTGGCGGTGGGCGAGGCCGCCGACGGCAACGAGGCCGTGGCCCTGGCCCGGCGCGAGCAGCCCGATGTCGTCCTGATGGACATCCGGATGCCCGAGCTCGACGGCATCGCGGCGACCCGGCTGATCACCGGCTCGCCCGGGACGCCGGACACCAGGGTGCTGATCCTGACCACGTTCGACCTCGACGAGTACGTCTTCGCCGCGCTGCGCGCCGGGGCCAGCGGCTTCCTGCTCAAGGACGTGCTGCCGGCCGATCTGGTGGCCGCCGTCCGGGTCGTCGCCGCGGGTGAGGCGCTGCTGGCGCCCACGGTCACCCGGCGGTTGATCACCCACTTCGCCGGGCTGGCGGAGTCGGCGAGCGAGCCCGCCGATTCGCTCACCGGTGTCACGGACCGCGAGCGTGACGTGCTCACCCTGGTCGGCCGGGGCCTGTCGAACACGGAGATCGCCGAGCATCTGCGGCTGAGCCTCGCCACCGTCAAGACGTACATCGGGCGGTTGCTGGCCAAGCTCCAGGCTCGGGACCGGGCCCAGCTGGTGATCGTGGCGTACGAGACCGGGCTGGTCAGACCGCTGCCGGCGCCTGCTCCGGCACCGGGGCGCGCACCGGGAAGGCCCGCCGGGCCGCCAGGACAGTCAGGGCGGCGATGAGGGTGAGCACCGCGGCCAGCGCCGGCAGCCACCCCAGCCGGCCCGCGGAGACGAAGCGTTCGCCGAGCAGGGCGCCGCCGCCGATGCCGATCTGGAAGGCGACCACGTAGACGGCCGAGGCGGCGTCGCGGGCCAGCGGTGCGACCCGCAGGATCGCGGCCTGCAACACCACCGGGATCGCTGTGAACGTGCCGCCCCAGATCAGCGCGGCCAGCACGGTCGGAGCGGCGCCGAGGACGGGCACGAGCGCGACCAGCGAGAGGGCCATGAGGACGATGAGCGTAATGAGCAGCGGTCCGGGCCGCCGGTCCACGAAACGCCCGACGATCGCGTTGCCGATCAGGCCGGCGGCGCCGTAGCCCAGCAGCAGGGCGCTCAGGCCGAAGCCCTCCAGCCCGCCGTCGCGGCGCACCAGCGGGGCGATGTAGGTGTACGCCGCGAAGTGCCCGATCACCAGCACCACCGTGCTCAGGCAGACCGCCGCGACCGGCCCGTTGCGGATGATCCGCACCGACGCCTTCAGCCGGGCTCCCGCGCGCACGGTCAGGTCCTGGGGCAGCGCCGGCAGCTTCGGCAGCACGATCAGCAGCGCCACCACGCACGCCGCGCCGGCCACCGCCAGCACGGCCAGGGCGACCCGCCAGCCCAGCCACTGACCCAGGGCCGTGCTCAGCGGCACGCCCAGCACGATGGCCAGCGAGTTGCCGAGGAAGACCAGTGCGGTGGCCCGTCCGGCCCGGTCCGGTGGCACGAGCCGGGCCGCCACCGGGGCGATCGTCGACCAGAAGACGCCGTGGGCCACCGCACAGATCAGACGCGACAGGGTGAGGATGAGCAACGAGCCCGCGAAAGCGGCGATGAGCTGGGAGATTGCAAATATCGCCACGGTCACGGCGATGAGCAGATGCCGCGGGATCCGCATGGTGAGCGCGGTCAGCGGGATGGTGGTCAGCGCCGCCACAACGGCGTAGCTGGTCAGCAGTAGGCCCACGTCTGCCTCGCTGACCGCCAGACCGTCGGCGATCTGCGGGAGCAATCCGACCGGGAGCGTTTCCGCGGTGACGTAGACGAAGCAGGCAGCGCTGAGCACGATCAGTCCACCTCGGTGCTGGCTCACCACACGACAATATGCTCTTGATCCGAGCAAATGAAGGGGGAACGCTGTGCCGACGCGCGCAACCGAGCTGCTGCGGGTGGTGCACGCCCGTCCCGGCGTCACCCGGGCGGACGCCGCCCGGCTCATCGGCGTCGGCACCGGCGCGACCACCGAGCTGGTCGGCCGCCTCGGGCAGGCCGAACTGCTCGCCGAGGGCCCGACCGCACCGAGCGGCGCCCGCGGCCGCCCGACGACCCCGCCACCAACCGGCCGGACATCCTCGACCCGGCGCTGCTGCGCCCGGGCCGCTTCGACCGGCAGATCCCGGTGGACAAC